>CADBQM010000399.1 GCA_902796795.1 uncultured Eubacteriales bacterium | reverse complement strand
GGGATCCCGTCTGTCAAACATTATTTTTCGCGGCCGGGCAAATTTGTTGACACCAAAAACAAACTGTGTTACTTTCGTCCTGTACCACCCTGTTTTCAGAAAGGAGGAACCCGATGAAATACGTTTGTCCGATCTGCGGCTACGTGTACGACGAGGCTGCGGAAGGCCCCTGGACGGATCTGCCGGAAGGCTGGACCTGTCCGATGTGCGGGACTTCGGGAAGTGATTTTGACCCGGAAGAAGCGCCTGCGGCGGAAGCTGTTCCTGTGAAAGCGGAGGAGCCCGCCGAAGATGCGGCTGCCCCGGCTGAGGAAACAGCTGCAGATCTTACAAAGCTCAGTGCCGCCGAGACCGCGGCGCTCCTGTCCAGCCTCGCAAAAGGATGCGAAAAGCAGTATATGCCGGCGCTTGCGGATGCTTTCCTCCGGCTGTCCGGCTGGTTTACGGCCCGTGCGGAAGCGGAAGAAAGCCCTTCGTTTTCAAAGCTCCTGGAACTTGTCAATGAAGACCTTGCTTCCGGTTATCCGGCCGCGAACGATACCGCGCGGAAGAGCGGCGACCGCGGCGCGCTCCGGAGCCTGACCTGGAGTGAAAAAGTAACGAGGATCCTCCGATCCCTGCTCGCCCGCTATGAAAAAGAAGGCGACGCCATGCTGGAAGACACGGGCGTCTATGTCTGCACCGTCTGCGGTTTTGTCTACGTCGGCGACGAGCTGCCGGCCGTCTGCCCGGTCTGCAAAGCCCCGCAGAAGAAGTTCGAGAAGATAGGAGGATAAAGAGATGACGGAAAAACTTGCGGTCCGTAATGTGAGCCGCTGCGAAAAAGACTGTCTCTGTCTCTATGTATGTCCTACCGGCGCGTCCGACACGGAAAACAGTGTGATCGATCCCGGAAAATGCATCGGCTGCGGCGCCTGCGCGGCGGCCTGCCCTGCCGGTGCGATCACCCTCGTACCGCGCGTTTATCCGCCGCAGCAGAAAAAGACGGCGGAAGTCGACGCTGCGCTCCGTCTGCTTGCCGCCGGCAAGGCGGAACAGGAAGTGCTTGCCCGGGCGCTGCCCGGCAGACTCGCGGAGGCGCTTTCGCGTGCGAACCGGATCACCGCGGAAGACCTGCTGCGTGAATCCGGCTATATGCTTCCCCAGAGCGGCAATACGAAAGCGCTCCTTCATGCACTGAATGCCTGCCGGGAAGAACCGGACTTCCCGAAAGAAGCCCTGGACCAGCTGCTTACCGCCCTTCCTTTTAATGAATAAGATGATCTGCGATTTCCATACCCATATGTTCCCCGATGCCATCGCCGCGCGGGCGCTTGAAAAGCTCGGAGGCGAGGCGCATCTGAAACCGCATACGGAAGCGACCGCATCTTCCCTCCTTCAGTCCATGGAGGAAGGCGGGATCGATCTTTCCGTCGTCCTGCCCGTGGCTACCGCCCCGCGCCAGGTCATGCACCTGAACGACGCCGCGGCCAGGCTGAACGAAACGTATCAAGGCCGGCTCTTTTCGTTCGGCGCCATGCACCCGGACTTTGAAGACGCGCACGCGGAGCTGAAACGCATTAAGGAACTGGGGCTGAAAGGCATCAAGCTGCACCCGGTCTACCAGGGGACGGACATCGACGATATCCGCACCTTAAGGATCCTTTACCGTGCCGCGGAACTGGATCTGATCGTCGTAACGCACGCGGGGCTTGACATCGCGTTCCCGGGCGCCTTTCAGTGTACGCCGGAAAAATGCCGCCGGGCGGTCGACGCCGTCGGGCCGTTCCGCTTCGTGCTCGCGCACATGGGCGGCTGGAAATGCTGGGACAGGGTCCCGGAATGCCTCGCGGGCTGCGGCGTCTATATCGACACAGCGTTCTCGTGCGGCCGCTATGAGCCGCTTTCGGACGGCTTCTGGAAGGAAGAAGACTGCCGGCTGCTTTCCGAAGAAAAAAGCCTGGAACTCATCCGGGCTTTCGGTACGGATCATGTGCTCTTCGGCAGCGACAGTCCCTGGAGCAGCGAGAAAAAGAGCCGGCGCTTCATCGAGGCCCTGCTTCTTACGGCAGAAGAAAAAGCAGATATCCTGGGGCGGAACGCACTTCAGCTGCTCGGCAGCAGCTGAAAACGCGTCAGGTCTCTTTCAGCAGGGCTTCCGCCCGCTTCCGCACAAAGGAGAGTACTTCCTCCGTGTTTTCAATGAGATAGACATACAGCGCTTCGCCCTGGCGGAGCGTTTTTTTACAGGCTTCATCGGAGATCACGCCTGTGTCCCGGGCTGCAAGAAGCTCGTCCCGATCCAGCACCCTGAGCTTCCCGTCCTCCGTCAGGACGATATCCAGGTACATATCGCGGAAGCAGGGGTTTTCCGGGTCTGAAAAATTGCTTCCCGCGGTCAGGTCAAAGTAGACCTCCAGCAGGCGGCGCGCGGGGTCAAAGGCGGCGGAAAGCCAGAAATACTGTCCCTCCGGGGCAAAATGATACCAATAGTAACCGGCATCGGACAGGACCTTTTCCGCCCCGTTATCGTCCCGGATTACCAGCGGCTTCTCTGTTGCTTCGATCCGGTAGGCACACTCGCGTCCGCAGATCCGGCCCGCGAAAACGCAGGGTCCGGACACATAGGCGCCGATCCTGTCATATTTTCTGTGACTCTGTTTCAGGTCCCGCAGGACCGCATACTTCTCTTTCATTCCGTTCTCCGCCTCCCATTATCGCACAGACATGCGGGACTGTCCACCAACGAAAAAGAACAGGATCCTTCCTGAAAAAATATTGTCAACCAATATAAAGTTTACAGTTGACAACGAACGCTTTTTGCTTAAAATCTATGCAAAAGGACCGGATCCATCCGGCCCCGGAAGGAACTCCGCATGAAGAAAACAACGATCTTTGAACTCTGCGCCTCAGCGCTGATGACCGCCCTCGTTTCGGTCCTCGGCCCGATCGCTTTCCCGATCGGCCCGGTCCCCGTGTCGCTGACGATCCTGCCGCTCCTTATTTCCGTCTGGCTGCTCGGCCTCCGCGGCAGCCTGGCTGCTGCCGGCCTGTACCTGCTTCTCGGCGCTTTCGGCCTGCCGGTCTTTTCCGGCTATCAGGGCGGTTTTCATAAACTGGCTGGCCCGACCGGCGGCTATCTCATCGGTTTTCTTTTCATGGTGCTCATCGCCGGGCTTTTCATGAGGCTTTTCCATCATAAGATTCTGCCTTCGATCGCCGGCTGTGTCCTGGGCGTCCTTGCCGCTTACCTGTTCGGCACCGTGTGGTTCATGATCTTAATGCACTGCGGCCTCGCTTACGCGCTCAGCGCCTGCGTGCTGCCGTTTATCCCCTTTGACCTTGCAAAGATCGCGCTTTCCGCCCTGATCGGCATCCCGGTAAGGAACGCGCTGAAAAAAGCGG
>CADBQM010000398.1 GCA_902796795.1 uncultured Eubacteriales bacterium | reverse complement strand
GGCATCGAGAGCGCCTACGAATCCTATCTTCAGGGGACCAAGGGCAGGAAGACCATCTACGTCAACTCCACCGGCATCATCCTGCATGAAGAAGTGACGGAAGAGCCGGAGCAGGGGAAGGACATCTATCTTTCCATCGACGCCGATATCACCGTCGCCGCCTATAACGTTATCGAACAGCAGCTGGCCGGCATCATCGTGAACCATCTGTACGCCGGCACCGACTACGACCCGATGGTCGCTTATGAAAAATCCGAATACCTGACGCCGATACGCGACGTCTATTTCCAGATGATCAACAACCACATCCTGTCGTCGGAGGCCTTTGCCGAAGACGGCGCGAGCGAAGCGGAAAAGAGCATGTACCGCAAAATGATCCGCCGCAAACAGGAAGTGACGGAAGAACTGAAGGACTATCTGGAAAAACGTTCCGTGCAGCCGCTTTCCTCCATGGACAGCTACCAGCGGGCTTATATCAACAGCATGTACAGCCACCTGCTTTCCGTGGGTTACCTGAAACGCAGCGAGATCTCGGAACAGGACGAGATGGTGCAGGCTTTCCGCGCGGGAGAGAGTTCTTTCCCGCAGTTCCTCATCTATGCGCTGAAGAACGGCTTTGCGGATCTTTCCGTGATCGATGAAGAGAGCCGTTACCATACGGTCGACGAATGCTACGGCTTTGTCACCGGCTACCTGATCGATACGGTCTCGCGGGAGTTCAGTGCGCTGGACAGCCTGGTCTACGACGAGCTCATCCACACCGACGTGATCAGCGGCTGTGAAGTCGGCCTCGCCCTGTTCTCGCAGGGCGTCCTGAAGGATGACCCGGAGGCGAAAAAGCTCCTTGAGAACGGGGACCAGGATACGGCGTTCGATTTCTTTGAGGCCAAGATCACTTCGATGGAGCTGACCCCGGGCGAGATCGCGCTCGATCCCTGCTCCGCGGGCCTTGTACTGACCGACCCGAATACGGGCCGCCTGCTTTCGGTCGTTTCCTATCCGGGCTTCGATTCGAACCGCATCAACGATTACGCTTACTACAGCCGGCTGCTCACGGACCAGTCGAGCCCGCTTTACAGCCGCGCGACCCAGACGCGTCTCGCGCCCGGATCCACCTTTAAGATGATCACGAGCACGGCCGCCCTGCAGGACGGCTATCTCGGGCAGAACGAGAAGATCGTCTGCAAAGGCATCTTTGATAAACTTGACCATCCTCGCTGCTGGATCTACCGTCTGAACGACGGCGCCCACGGCGCGCTGGATATCGTCCACGCCATCGGCCAGTCCTGCAACTGCTTCTTCTACGAGCTCGGCTACCGCTTCAGTACCAATGAGAACGGGCTCTACAGCGCGCAGGTCGGCATCAGCAAGCTGAATGAATACGCGTCGATCTACGGTTTCGGGGAGCCGACGGGCATCGAGACGAACGAGAACGTCTCGGAGCTCACGACCGAGCTCCCCGTCACGTCCGCGATCGGACAGGGCACCTACGCCTTTACGACGATCTCGCTGGCGCGCTATGTAACGGCCATCGCTTCGAACGGCAACGTTTACGAGTTCAGGCTGCTGGACCGCGTGGAAGACAATACAAAGAAAACGATCGAACGTTACCGGCCCAAAGTGCTGCGTTCCCTGGATTTCCCGGATTCGACCTGGGACATCCTGCACGAAGGCATGTACACGGTCGTCCACGAGGGCGGTTCACGAAACGGTGATTTCGCGTCGCTCCGTTTCGACTATGCCGCGAAATCCGGCTCCGCACAGGAGAACCGGATGCGCGCGGAGCACGGCTGGTACGTGACCTACGGTCCCTACGATGACGTAAAGTACGCCATGGCGGTACAGATCCCCAACGGTTATTCCGCGGGCAACGCGGCGCTGATCGCGCGCGGCCTGTATGAATTCCTGGAAGGGGACATCACCCTGGAAGAGATCCTGATGAATTCTGCTTCAAAGGGCAGCATCAACGATATCCTGGACTAAGGAAGGCTCATGCTCGGAAAACTGGAAGAAAACAGAATCGAGATCCGAAAACTGGATTTCCGGCTGATCATCTTCGTGATCGTGCTGGCGGTCTTCGGCGTGCTGGTCGTGAATTCAGCGACCGCCGGCGAAGTCAGCACCTCGATCTTCAGCACCACGGAAAAACAGATCTTCGGCGTGGTCGGCGGCATCTTCCTGATGGTGCTGCTCATCATGCTCGATTACCGGAAGCTCGTGAAAATCGCCTGGATCTTCTACCTGCTTTCGATCATTTCCCTGGTCTATATCCTGTTCTTCACCAAGGCGCTGAACGGCGCGCACCGCTGGATCCACGTCCCGATGCTGGGCACGATCCAGCCTTCGGAATTCTCGAAGCCGGCGCTGCTTCTGTTCCTGTCCTTTACGGCAGCGCTCATGAAGGACAAGATCAGCAGGATCTACCTGCTCCTGCTTTATTTCATCGCGGCCGCCCCGGTCGTTGTCCTGGTCCTGATGGAGCCGGACCTTTCTTCAACGATCGTCCTGCTGATCATCACCTTTACGATCCTGTTTGTCTCCGGAGTCAGCTACAAGTGGGTCCTGGCCGCCTTCGTGGCCGTGATCCTGGTCGGCGTCCTGTTCATGATCGCCGTTTACCAGGAAGACCAGATCTGGCTCAACCGCCTGCTGAAGGAGCACCAGGTAGAGCGTATCAACGGCTTCTTCTTCCCGGACCGGTTCCCGGCGACGACCTATCAGCAGAACAGCTCCGTCATGGCAATCGGCGGCGGCGGGCTGTTCGGCAAGGGCCTGAACACGACCTCTGTGGAATCCGTAAAGAACGGCGATTTCCTGGTGGAAGAGCAGTGCGACTTTATCTTCGCCGTCGTCGGCGAGGAACTGGGGTTTATCGGCGCTTCGGGGGTCATCCTCCTGGTCGCGCTGATCGTCTTTGAGTGCTTCCTGATCGCGGCGCGGACGAGCGACCTTGCCGGGAAGCTGATCGCAGCCGGCACCGGCGCTTCGCTGGGCCTGCAGAGCTTTATCAATATCGGCGTATCGATGCTCCTGATCCCCAATACCGGGATCCCGCTGCCGTTTGTTTCCGCGGGCTTAAGCTCGCTGCTTTCGTCCTTTATCATGGTCGGGCTGACTTTAAGCGTCAGTCTTCGCGGACCGCGCGGGAAGAAGGTCTTTTACTGATGAGAAGGTTTATTGCGGCCCTGCTGATCCTTCTCCTGCTGTCGGCCCTGTGCGGCGGCTGCGGGAAGCCGCTGGAGGTCCCGCTTGCGGATTATGAAAAGGAAGTCCTTTCCGGCCTCACGGAGAACCGGATCCTTTCGGAACGTCTGAAGCCGATGACCGACGGCACCGCCGTACTCACGGGGGACGAGCAGTTTGACCCGGTCTACGTCTATTCGGACTACGCCGGACTCTTTTCCGAGGCGGATGCCCGGGTGCTC
>CADBQM010000397.1 GCA_902796795.1 uncultured Eubacteriales bacterium | reverse complement strand
TCGGAAAAGAGGAAACCTGATGTCAGACAGGATGCATGTTCATTTTATGGGGATCTGCGGGAGCGGCTGCGCCTCGATCGCCTATCTTGCGGCGAAGGCGGGCTTTACCGTTTCCGGCTGCGACCAGAATACAGAATCTTATTATGCGGACGAACTGAAAAAGCTCGGCGTCCGGATCGAGAAGGGGCATGACAAACGTCACCTGACGGACGACGTGGACCTTGTTGCCGTATCGCCGGCGATCTTTGACGTGAGCCCGGATAATGAGGAACTCATCGCGGCGCGGAAAAAAGGCATCCTGATGACCTGGCAGGAATTCATGGGAAGATATCTGCAGCCGTCAAAGCGCCTGATCTCGATCTGCGGCACCCACGGCAAGACAACGACCACCTTCCTGCTTTCCGAGCTGTTGATCGAAGCCGGCCTGGACCCGACCGTCGAGGGCGGTTCCGTCTACCGGAAATGGGGCATCGGCGCACGGAGCGGGAAGAGCGACCTCTTTGTCTGTGAGGCGGATGAGTTCAACCGGAATTTCCTGCATTACGCACCGGAAACGATCGTGATGACGAAGGTGGAGATGGACCATCCGGAATGCTTCAGTTCTTTCGAAGACATGGCGGAGGCTTACGTGACGTTCGTTACCGGCGGCGGGAAGCTGCGTACGCTGATCGCGAATTATGAAAGCAGCGGCGTCCGTGAAGTGCTGGAAAAGTGCCGGCCTTATCTGAATGATCATGAAGTGCGCCTGATCCTGTATGCGCACGCGGAAACGGAGATCGTGCCGGAAGAATTCGGGCTTCCTTTTGAGCGGGTGTCTTATTTTGCCGAAAAACGCGGAGAAAGCGGCGCGGCATTCTGCTACCGCTTCGGGGACAGGACCCTGCATGCTTCGATGCAGCTCACCGGCGAATATAATATCGAGAACGCGGCAGCCGCGCTGACGGCGGCGCTCGTGTACGAAGCGGATGAGCGCGCGCTGCTTGCGGCGCTTTCCGGCTTTTCCGGCGTCGGGCGGCGCTTCGACCGCGTCGGTGAGTTCCGGGGCGTGCCGGTGTACGACGACTACGCGCACCATCCGACGGAGATCTCCGCGGTCCTTTCGATGTGCCGCGAATACTATCCGGAACGGAAGGTCTTCGCCGTCTTCGAGCCGCACCAGATCTCACGCCTGACGCTGATGTTCGACGGCTATGTGAACGCGCTTACGATCGCGGACCGGGCGGTCATCTGGCGGACGCACATCGGCAGGGAGGCGCTGAAAGGCCTGAAGCCGATCCCGTCGGAGCGCTGGACCGCCGCTTCACCGAAGATCCTCTACGAAGAGGATGAAAAAAAGATCCTCCGTATGGCGGAACGTTTCGTCGAAGAAAATCCCTGCAGCATGATCGTCGTGATCGGCGCTGCGAATTCTTATAAGATCTCCCGCGCCCTGATCGGATCGGGACAGGACAAAAACTGAGAAAGAAGGCTCCATGAGTTTACTGGACAGACTGGAAAAGAAGATCGGCCGGGGCCGCGGCGTCAACCTGATGATCATCCTGATCGCCGCACAGGCGCTCGGCTTTATCATGAACTATATCTATCCGACGGCGCTGCAGTTCATCGTGTTCGATCCGTACCTGATCCTGCAGGGACAGGTCTGGCGCCTCGTAAGCTTTATCTTTTTCCCGAACGGGACCAGCATCTTCATGACGCTGATCACCTGCTTCATTTATTTTTCGATCTCCCGCGCGGTAGAGATGACGATCGGCCGTTTCCGCCTGAATTTTTTCCTGATCAGCGGCCTTGTGCTGTTGGTGCTTTTCGGCTTCCTTTTTTGGCTGATCTTCCCGTATCCTATTAAAAATATCGTCGTTTACCTGAATCCGTATTATCATTACGCGATGCTTTTCGTGCTGTTCGCGATGCTCTTTCCGGACGCGCGCTTCTTCCTGATGTTCATCATTCCCGTCCGCGGCAAATGGATGATCTTCATCACGCTCGGCCTGTATCTTCTGGATATCGTCCGGCAGTTCCTTTCCGGTTCCGCGGATTACGGCTGGTTCCTGATCTTCATGATCTTCGCTGCGATCCTGAACGTC
>CADBQM010000396.1 GCA_902796795.1 uncultured Eubacteriales bacterium | reverse complement strand
TTCGTGCTGCCCTCCGGGAATGCCGCATGGCCGGAAACGCCCTGTGCGGTGACCTTTGTGCCGTTCGCCGCGCCTTCGATCGTCAGTATCCGGCAAAGCTCCTCCGGGAGCTTCTTTGCCGCTTCCTTTACCGCCGCTTCGTCTTCCGAAAGTACGGCAAAGGCCTTATCCGGAATGATATTAAAGGCGCTGCCGGAAGAGAATTCCACGAGGTTTCCGGACGCGTCCGCGGTGATCCAGACGTTCAGCGAGCCCTTCTGCGCGTAATTGGCCGGGAAGCCGGCGTCCGGGACCAGGGAAAGTTTCGGAAAGGCGTTGCCGCGTTTTACGAGCGCCTGCATGTCCTGCATGCCGGTCTCTTCACTGACGCCGCAGTACAGTTCGATCCCGTGCTTCATCGGGATCTTCAGGTCGCGGAGCATGCGCATCACAAAGAGTCCCATAGCCGCGGGTCCCTTGTCGTCGTCGACGCCACGGCCGATGAGCGCGTCGTGCTCCGGAAGATACGTTGCCTCAAAAGGCGGATAGATCCAGCCGTCGCCGACCGGGACGACGTCCAGATGGGCGATGATGCCCAGGGTCTCCTCTTCGTTTCCGGAAGCGACGACCGCCGCATAACCGTCAAGATCCCGGGTGCGGAAGCCGTAGTGCGCGCCCCGTTCCATCATATAGTCCAGCATCCGGCGGCAGTCCGGCCCGAAGGGCGCGCCTGGCGCTGCCAGTTCTTTTCTGCTCACGGAGGGGATCTTTACCAGTCCGCGGATCTCTTTGATCAGTTCTTTCCTGTGTTCCCGGATCCAGCCTTCTGCCAGTTCCGAGTATCTTTTGATTTCTTCGTTCAAGGATCTTTCTCCTTTTCTTTTATCAGATGGATCTTGCGGCTTCCACGACCCAGCGGATCCGGGCGTGGTCGATATGCTCGTTGACCGTGCAGTCCGCGCCGAGGATCAGGCCGCGCTTGCCGAAACGGAGGATCGTCTTCGTTGTGAAGTCCTTGACTTCCTCTTCGGTCCCGCGGTGCAGGATGCCCTCATGCGTCTCGCCGTCATGATGCAGGCTCTCAAAGCCGCCGAGGCAGCATTTGTCCCCGTAGAAGATACGGCCTTCCGGGAGGAACAGGCCTTCCACATAAACGGCCCAGTTCACGCACTTCACCGGATAGTCCTTCCAGAGCTCCAGGCGGTTCTTGATGCCCGCCCAGCCGCAGCAGTGCATGATGTTGTAGTCGCTGAAGCGGTTCGCGTGCTCCAGTACATAGAGATCAGAAGGACGGATCCATTTACGGTACTCCTCTTCCGTCATTCTTTCGAGCTCGCCGCCCTGCACGCAGTAATAGACGCCGTCCACGCCGGCTTCCTCGATCAGGAGCTCCGTCAGTGCGGCATTGTCCTCTGCGACCACGTCCAGCGCGTGCATCACGGCCAGCGGATCCTCCCTGAGGTCCTTCATCACCCGTGCGTCCCCTGCGCCGAAGCGTAAGGAGGAGAACGGTGCAAAGACGTTATAAAAGATCGGCATCTCCTGCCCAAGCTCTTCCACCAGGCGTTTCGCGCGCCAGACCTGCTCCTGAATAAAGGGATGGTCTTTGCCGAGCGGCTCAAGTTTATACCAGTCGGCGGCGGTCTTAATGTCCTCCGGGATGGGGTAATTAAAGTAGCTGTCCGACATGATCTTCAGGACGTCGATGTCCGTATCCCGGATGTAGTCGATGTGTGCCTGAACGCAGGCTTCACCGTGTGCCTGTTCCCCGCCGAAATGATACCAGAACCCGACCGGGACGTGGTCCACCGGTTTCTTGTCCATGGCATTGAATACACGTGTCCTTTTGTCCATCGTTCCGTACCTCCTTCATAAACGACCGTGATGATGCTGACAGCGTCAGTTCTCCGCGTCAGCGTTTACTTCTTTTTCCACATCTTCCCGCTCCGCCTGCTGACGGTCCAGTTCCCTGCGCTGCGCCTCGACCCGCTCCTTCGTCAGCGGATAAGCGACAAAGAGCAGCAGGAACATCGCAAGATACATGAAGAACGGGACGAGCGTCGCGATATTGTAGATCCCGCGGTTCACGCTGTCCGTCTGACGGACCACGTTCTCCGCCGTGTCATAACCGATGACCCCGAGCATGATCGACGCGCCGATGCCGGCCAGCGTCTGTCCGAGCTTCCGGAAGAAGGAAAAGCTCGCATAGGTCGTCGCTTCACGGCGGTGGTTGTTTTTGAGCTCGTTATAATCGATGACGTCCGTGACCATCGCCCAGACTTCCAGCGTAAAGAACGAGAGCCCGAAGCCGCCGAGCAGGTTCCCTGCCAGGAAGATGAACGGATTCGTCGTCTTCATGAAGTACAGGATGAGGAACGCCGCCGCTGCGATCAGGCTGCCGAAGGCGCAGATCATCTTGTTGCCGAATTTCCGCACGAGCTTGCCCATGAACGGGATCACCGCCATCATGGGGATGTAGTTAAAGATCGTTACGAGCGAGAACAGGCCGGGCTTTTCAAAATAGTTCTTGAACAGGTAGTTGAAGATCGTCTGCGTGTACATGCTGCCCGCGATCAGGAGCATCGAAGCCAGGCAGAGCATCATGAACGGCCGGTTTTTCAGAAGCTCAAGCAGACGCTCGCCTGTATCGTGACGGTGCTCGTGCTCCCTGGCCGGGATGTATTCCCGCGTCAGCTTGAAGAAGAAGAAAAAGACGATCAGGCTGAAACCCGCAAGCATGATCACGCCGGTCATGAGCTTGCTTGCGTTCAGGACCTTCGTGACGCCGTCCGCCGCGATGGAATAAACGAACAGCGGCAGCAGGATCTGCCCGGGAACGGAACCGAAGCCGGCGCCGACGGAACGGATCAGGGAGAGCGTGGAACGCTCCGTCAGGTCGTTCGTCATCGCCGAAGCCATCGAGCCGTACGGGATATTGACGCAGGTATACAGCATGCCGTACATGATGTAGGTGATATAGGCGTAGATCAGGTACTGGTTCTCAGAAAGCCCGGGGATCTTGACGAACGCCAGGATGAAGGCGATCGCGAGCGGGACGGAGAACCACATGACGTAAGGCCGGAAGCGGCCGAAACGCGTAGGTTTCCTGGAATCGATCAACGTGCCGCAAATCGGGTCGTTGATCGCGTCCCAGATCCTGGCGATGAGCATCAGGACCGTGATCTTCGGCAGCGAGATGTGCAGGATGTCGGTATAAAACATCTGCAGGAAAGAGCCGATCGTTCCGAAGGTGATCACGCCGCCCATATCGCCGAGCGCGTATCCGATATAGTTTTTTACTGGCAGTTTTTTCTTTTCCATGCTTTTCCTCTTTTTCATGCCCGAACCGCTGAAAAGCAAGCCGGCCTGGTCATTCTTCCTCCTGATCCGGGACCAAGAAGTTCCTCCTTTCTTTCAGGTATCCGTCCAGCAGGCCCGTAAACAGGCTCTCCCATTCAGAACCCTTCCTGACAAACACCGGCGGCTGCCCCATCGGTGCCGAGATCACATATTCTCCCGGCGGATAGGTCCGTCCGCTGAAGATATGCACCCAGTCGTCCTCCGGGAGGAACACGCGCCGTGTCCTTGAAAGTTCCGCGAAGACCGGCGCCACAAGGACGTCCCTGCCGAGCAGGTACTCGCTGTCCTCGGTATACGCGGCTTCTGTCCGGTAATGGTAAAAGAGCGGCCGCATGACCGGCAGGCCTTCTTCCACGGCCTCTTTTTCCGCTTCCTTCAGGTACGCCTTGATCTCCGTATGGTAATAGACCGTACGCGAAAGCTGCTGGAGGGTCTCCTTGTCGGCGTCGAACTGCAGGTTCTTTTTCGGCCGGTTGCCTTCATGGCTGCGCATCAGGATCGAGAACGCGGAAAGCTCCATCCAGCGCATCAGGAGCTCCTTGGAGCGCGTCATGTTCATGATCGAGGTGTAACCGCCGATATCCGAATGAACGAGCGTACAGCCTGAAAGCCCAAGCGAAAGTGAGGCCGGCACCACCGACGGCATGCCGTCGTCCACGGACCAGTCCACATGCTGGTCCCCGGTCCACATCATGCGCGACGCCGCGACGGTCCCCGTATGCCCGGCGCGGGTAAAGAAGAAGACCTCGTCCTGTACGCCGCACTCTTCCACGGCTTCCTGGTTCAGTTTCGCCCAGATCGCAGGCCAGCGGTTGTGCAGCTTCTTCGGATCCTCTCCGGAGGAAAGTACCGCGTCCACCGGGAGATATTCGCCGAAATCCGCCATCCAGCCGGACATGCCGATCCCGATCATGTTCTTTTTGATAATGCTCTTGTACCAGTCGTACGCCTCCCGGTTCGTGAGGTCGATCATCGCAGCCGGGAAGGTCGTGATCTTAACGAGATAGTCGTTCCCTTCCGGGTCCTTCACACAGTAGCCGCGCGCGGACGCATAGGCGTACAGCGGTTTTTCGATCGCGAGGAAGGGATTGATATAGCCCAGGAAACGGATTCCGCGGCTCTTCCACTCCCGGATCTTCTCCGGGAGCATGGGATACAGGCTCTCGTCCGCCTCCCAGTTCCACATGACCTGGTAGCCGAAGCCGGTCCTGCGGCAGCCGCACCAGTCCTGCGACCATACGCCGGCGACACGCACGTCCTCCCGCTTCAGGGCTTCCAGTTTGTCTTCGACGGTCTTCGTCCCGGTCTGGATGCCGAGGATCGCCCCGTCATAGACCCAGTCCGGCAGCGGCTTCATACGTCCGAGACGGGAAGTCAGCAGGCCGGAAAGCTTCGGGAAATCCGAAGCAAAGCCGATAAACACCGGGACGTTTTCCCGGAGCTCGACCGTGACCCGGTCCTTCTTCCGGAAATCGAACGCCACAAAGGCGTTGCCGTCGACGTGGAGATAATAGCCCTCCGAGGAAAAGAACGTCGGCTGGGCATAATAAGACTCGTATCTGGAGAAACGGCTCTTGTGCATCGGCCGTTTCCCAAAGAACTTCTGACGGAGCAGCTTCTTCCCGATCCGGTCGGCGTTCTGGTGCTCCGCGACCCAGATGCGGACGCGTTTCCCCTTGAGATCGAATTCCGAGAAGGTCTCGCCGCAGCCGTAATAATGCGCGTCCGGCGATACCGGGAACGAAAGCAGGATCCGGTTCCATTTAGGATCCGCCGCCCGGACGTGGACCACGTACTCAAAGGGCTGGTCTTCCAGCGCACGCTGATATGCGTTATCCCCGGCAAAGCGGTATTCGAGCGTGCCGTGGACGGAACCGTCCGACGACGCCAGCGAAAAAGCATGTTCCGTTCCGCCGAGCCGCATCGTCTCCTGCTTATAGGGAAGATACGTTTTTTCTTTCAGGCGATCGTTGTAGCGGAAGCTTCCGCGTTTCATGCGGAAATCATCCTTTCCCTCCGCGACGGCGACCGTGATCCCCGAAAGCATCGCGCTT
>CADBQM010000395.1 GCA_902796795.1 uncultured Eubacteriales bacterium | reverse complement strand
GTGACGCTCAAACTGATAGAAAAACGGGGACAGGCGCCGGATCATCCGATCCTGCCGCTCGTCCCCGAGACAGAATATTTAAAATTCGTGCTGTTTCAGATCATCTGACTCAGACCTTCCCCATCTGGTAAACAAAAGCCTCGCAATGCTCCGTCAGGGCGACCGCCTCCATGATATACAGATCCTTATAAGCCGTACCGCGGTCCCACGGATTGACCTTCTGCGGTTTCAGCGCATATCTGGGCTTGATTGCGTCATACGCGCTCAGCGTCCGCATGAAGCACCATGGCCCGTGATCCGGATCGGCGCCCTTAAAGGCACTGAGGACGGTATCCGTCTGTACCGCATGTCTGTCAATACACTCCACCAGCTGGCGCAGCGCAACAAAGAGCTGCCTGCCCGCATCGGTCTCGCTGGCCTTTTCTCCCGGCGCCAGGATATCCTTCAGGATCGTTTCGCACCTGGCGTCCAGCTTCCTCAGCCGGTCTCCGTAATTCTCCTTCTGTGCGATCAGGTTCGTGTAGCCGTCGACCACGCTTGACTTTGCGAGCACCGGGGCCGCCACGTAGAATGAACCGTCGGAAAGCGCGCCGAAGCTCTCGTTCAGCTTCCGGTCCCGGAAGTCGTCGAGATAATCCTTCAGCCGCGCCTGGTGGTACCGCCGCTCAAATTCGCTGTCCGACATTTTTCCGTAGTACTGGTCGTAAAACGCCTGTGCCGTCGTCGCGATCCGGCTCAGATCATACGCGCTCTGGTTGATCCGATCCGAGACCTGCCGGGCGTCGAGTTCCACCGTCTTGTAGAAATTTTCATTAATGCCCTTGTCTTCCAGGTTGTACTCGATCTTTAAGAGCCGGTAGTCCCAGCGGATCGTCTCATCGGAAACGATCTCGATGATCATCTGCGCGATCGCGTCCATCCCCTCTTCGAGCCGGATCATATCCTTATAGTACCGCAGGCCGATATCGTACTGCCGTTTCTGCTTCAGGTCCAGGCCGCCGTACCACGAAGGTCTGGCTTCCCCGGTCGTATATTTGGAAAAAGCTTCGCTGTTATGGCTGCGGTAGGTGTACAGCCAGCTGTTCCGGCTGATCGGACCAGTCGCAAGCGCCATCATCCCGTCTTCTGTCTTTTTACAGTCGCTGTTCTCGACCATGTTGTCCAGCAGGCCGATGCAGTCAGAGATCTGATGCCGGATCGCGTTGAATTCATCCACAAATCCGTTGTTGTCCAGGTTTTCCCAGCTGGCGTAGTCTACGGCATGCTCGCCACCGTCGTTGGTAAAATCCAATGTATTGTCGTCAGGCATTTTGTTCCCTCCTTCTCCCCGTATGTGCTGCGCCGCTGTCAGAAGCGGATCTCATAATCCCGGACGTACCAGCGTCCGTCGTTCTTCCGGATCAGGTTCCTTCTGACCGGGCTCCCCAGCTGCTTGCCGTCCTTATCAAAGGCAATGGTCGCGACCGAAGCATACTCGATCTTTTCTCCGTACCGCTGTGCGATCTTATCCCGCTCTTCCTTTGAGAGGAAATAAGAATCCAGGCTGTTTGACGTGTCGTAGCCCTTGACGACCTTGATCTCCGTCATATCAGGCTGCACCTCCGCATGTACATATTCGCCGTGAAAGCGCTCCTGGTGCAGGTCCCAGAAATAGTTCAGATTGTCCAGCTGGATTGGATTCTGCCTTCTCTCCGGCTGGATGCATTCATTGTAAAGATCGAAGTTCTTTTCCTTGATCGCCTGACGGAAGATCTCCACGAGGCGTTCGGGCGTCACGTCGTCCGGAACGATCTTTTCCGTATACCAGCTTTCCTTGATCCCGGCGACTTCCTCTTCTCCCTCAAAGTAACCGCTGTTCTCGCGCTCGCCGTCATAGAAGCCGATCACGTGTCCCGGGACGTAAAGCGCGACGGGTTCGACGACCACGCCGAACACGGCGCCGCCGACCTTGGTCTCGCCGGCTTCCGGGATCTCCAGCGTAAAATCCGTGATCTTTCCGAGGACCGTCCATTTGTCCACTTCCATCATCGTGCTGTCGACGAGCCGGCGGTAGCGCTTGACGGCTTCATACGGCCCCAGCCATTTCCGGCTGTCGATCTTCAGGAAATACATACCGCTCGAGCGTTTGCCGACGTAGACGAATTCACCGGTGATGCCGACGAACTGATTCATCGGATAGCGGACTTCGTCCAGGACCACATATTGATCTTTCAGTTCATCGATGGGCGTCTCGGTCACGTCGGGCGCCGGGAAGACCTTCGGAAGCAGCCGGTCCTGATGTTCTGAAAGCACCCTGTTCCAGGCATTCTCACTCTTCTCGGCATAAAGCTTCCGGATGTTCTCCTCGTTGACGAGGTACTGGGTCATTTCCGGCGTAATATCGATGAAGTTGCCGGCCGCTCCCATCACGCAGGCTTTCGCCCGCTGAAACAGGTCCTTGACGCGCGGGTCGTCCGGAGCAAACTCACTCAGGATCATAACGCGTGACAGCGCATCTTCCTTCGAACGGAAGATCCCGGTCCCGCCCTGTGCTCTTTTTATTTCATTTTCAAATTCTTTTAAATAGACCTCCGCCTGCTGGATCCGCATGGTAAGGTTGTTCACATTGACGTTGAATAAAGTACTGTCGACCATAAGCCGTCACTCCTTTCAGGAATACTCATATCCTGCATGAAACAATGTTTCGTATGTCATTATCCTACCCTATTTTTCCTGATTCTACAACACTTCTTCCGCGTCCGGACCCCCCCCCATAACGCTGCCCGTGATACCGCACACGACGCTCAAACGGACAGAAAAACGGGGACAGGCGCGGGACCATAAGGTCCTGCCGCCCGTCCCCGGGTCTGATTATTCAACATTCCGGTCAGTAGACCGGCCTTCTTAAGGAACCTGTTTCAAACGTATACGCCTGCGTCCGGAACGGATACTGCACTTCTTCCTCATAGTACCAGGGATCATCCGGATGCCGAGGATTCCGGATG
>CADBQM010000394.1 GCA_902796795.1 uncultured Eubacteriales bacterium | reverse complement strand
GTAGAACGTCAGGAAAAGCAGCGGCGTGAAATTGGCCGTGATCGCCTGTGTAATGAAGCCCAGATAGCAGGCCAGCTTAGTCTTTCCATACTTCCTGTTCATCGATGTCAGAATATCTCCGCTTTTCAATAAAATTACTGCTTTATTATAATCTGCGGCCCGGTATTTTTCCATTGCTTTTTGCGGTAAAAATGCCTGCTGTCCCGATTCGGAAAGGCCGCAATAAAAAACGGCCCCGGAGACAATGCTCCGGGACCGTTTCATTCCGTTTTCAAAAGTCCGGCATTCCGTTCAGGCATACCGCCGCTCCGGTGCGTGCCGTCAGTACAGTTTCGCCCCGGCGGGGATATGCGGATCGACCATCAGAAGATGCAGCTTCTCCTCCCCTTCTTCGTGGTGCAACGCGCTGATCAGCATGCCGCAGGAATCGATGCCCATCATCTTCCTCGGCGGAAGGTTCGTGATCGCGATGCAGGTCTTTCCGATCAGTTCTTCCGGCTCATAGAATGCGTGGATGCCGGAAAGGATCGTACGGTCCGTCCCGCTGCCGTCGTCCAGCGTGAACCGGAGCAGCTTCTTCGACTTCGGTACGGCGACACAGTCCTTGACCTTGACGGCCCGGAAATCAGACCGGCTGAAGGTCTCGAAATCGACGAGATCCTGAAACAGCGGCTCGATCTCCACTTTGGAGAAATCGATCACTTCTTCCGCTGCCGGGAGCGCAGCTGCCTGCGCGGCATTGTTCTCCGCGTTCTTCCTCGCGCCGCCCTCCAGCGTCTTCATCGTCGGGAACAGCAGCACGTCGCGGATCGCGTAGGCGCCGGTCAGCAGCATGACCAGGCGGTCGATGCCGTAGCCGATACCGCCGGTCGGCGGCATGCCGTATTCCAGCGCGCGCAGGAAGTCTTCATCGCTCGTGTTTGCTTCCTCGTCGCCGGCTGCGAGCGCCTTTTCCTGTTCCTTAAAGCGCTCCCGCTGGTCGTCCGGGTCATTCAGCTCGGAATAGGCGTTGCACATCTCGCCCCGGTTGATAAAGAGCTCAAAGCGCTCCACCAGGCGGCCGTCCCGCGGGCTCTTCTTCGTAAGCGGCGAGATATCCAGCGGATGGTCGCAGACGAAGGTCGGCTGGATGAGATGTTCTTCACAGTATTCCTCAAAGAACAGATTGACGATATCGCCCCATTTATGGCGTTCCTCGAAGGCGATATTATGTGCCTTCGCGGCTTCCCTTGCGCCTTCCAGCGTCCGGATCTCGTCAAAGTCCACGCCGGCATATTCTTTCACGGCGTCGATCATCGTGATGCGGCGGAAAGGCTTGCCGAGATCGATCTCGGTATCGCCGACCTTCACGACGGTCGTCCCGTTGACCTTCTCGGCCACGGTACGGAACATGCTCTCCGTGAGTTCCATCATCCCGTTGTAATCCGTATAGGCCTGATAAAGCTCCATCATCGTGAATTCCGGATTATGGCGCGTGTCGATGCCTTCGTTGCGGAAGACACGGCCGATCTCGTAAACACGTTCCAGACCGCCCACGATCAGGCGCTTCAGGTAAAGCTCCAGCGAGATGCGGAGCTTCATATCCTGGTCCAGCGCGTTGAAATGGGTCAGGAACGGCCGTGCAGCTGCGCCGCCGGCATTGGAGACGAGCACCGGCGTTTCGACTTCCATGAAGTCGCGCGCGTCAAGGAAATTCCGGATCTCCCGGAGGATCCGGGAGCGCTTCACCAGCACTTCACGGGCTTCGTCGTTCATGAAAAGGTCGACGTAGCGCTGACGGTACCTGAGGTCGGTATCGGTCATGCCGTGGTATTTTTCCGGCAGGATCTGCAGGGCCTTCGTATGCAGCTCGATCTGCTTTGCGTGCACGGAGATCTCGCCCATTTTGGTCGTAAAGACAAAACCGGTCACGCCGAGGTTGTCGCCGACGTCCAGCTTCTTGAAATCCTGATAGGCTTCGTCGCCAAGGTCGTCGCGCGAAACGTAGACCTGGATCTGCCCGCTCTTGTCCTTGATGTGGATAAAGCTGGCCTTGCCCATGACGCGCTTGGACATCATACGGCCTGCGATATGGACGGTCTTACCCTCGTAAGATACGTAATCGCTGCGGATGTCCGCCGCATGTGCGTCCTGGTCAAAACGGGTGATCACATAGGGATCCTTTCCCGCCGCCTTCAGTGCCTGAAGCTTTTCCCGCCGGACCCTGAGCAGCTGTGAAAGGTCCTCCTGCGTCCTGTTTTCTTCCATTCCCATGTAATTCTCCTCTTTATTCCGCACGGCGGAAGGACAGGATCTCATAATCGAAATCACCGCCCGGTGCGTTGACCGTGACCTTGTCGCCGGCTTTCGCGCCTAAGAGCGCCCTGCCGACAGGGGAATCATGCGAGACCTTATGGTTCAGGCTGTCCGCTTCGTTGGAGCCGACGATAACGAAGGTCTCTTCGTCGCCGAACTCTACGTCCCGGACGCGGACTTCCGCGCCGATGAACACATGCTCTTCGTCCATCATCTCGTCGATGATCTCGGCATTGTTCAGAATGCTTTCGATCTCGGTGATGCGGTCTTCATTAACGCCCTGTTCATCCTTTGCCGCGTCGTATTCCGCGTTTTCGGAAAGGTCTCCCTGCGCCCTGGCCTCCTTCAGCTTCTGTTTGATCTCAGCACGCCTTTCCACCTTGCGCATCGTCAGCTCGTCCTGAAGCTTCTTCGCACCAGCGGTCGTCAAAATATTTTTCTTCTCGGCCATTTCCCCTCTCCTCAGACTGTAAAACAAGTGTGACATTATATTCGGGAGCCGCATTCCTGAATAAAAAGAATGCGACTCCCGAGCGGTTTATTTTTGAACCATGTCATCATAACCGATATGAGACTATTTGTCAAGTTTAACGGAACCGCGGACCCGGCGCATAACGGCCGCGGCTTATGCAGAAGCGGTATAAAAAGAGCAGGCTACGGGAGTCGAACCCGCCTCCTCAGCTTGGGAAGCTGATGTACTACCGATGTACTAAGCCTGCATGCGCACAGTATAGCACAGCTTCAGAAAAATGCAAAGCCTTTTTATAAAAGCGCGCTG
>CADBQM010000393.1 GCA_902796795.1 uncultured Eubacteriales bacterium | reverse complement strand
TTTCGGGCATAAAAAAAACAGCGCCGCAAGGATTCGAACCTTGAAATGCTGGAGTCAGAGTCCAGTGCCTTACCATTTGGCGACGACGCTATTTTACGTCCCTCACGCGGAACAAGCAGTATTATATACGAAAGTTTTTTAAAAAGCAAGTACTGAATCACGGAATTTTGATTTACATTCAAAGCGCTTTGCGGTAAAATCTTTCTATTATGTAAATATGGAGCAGATCATGTTTGCTGATGACGAGATCGAAGTACCAGCGGTTCCGGAAGAACCGGTCAAAAAAGACAAAAAAGCAAAGTATGAGTGCTTTGAGAACCGGGAATTGTCCTGGCTCCGTTTCAACACGCGTGTCCTGGAAGAGGCAGAGGATCCTGAGACCCCGCTCTGCGAGCGGCTGAATTTCCTCTCCATCTATCAGACCAACCTGGACGAATTCTTTATGGTTCGGGTCGGTTCCCTGACCGACCAGATGCAGGAAGACGATACGCTGAAGGACGGGAAGAGCGGGATGCATCCTTCTGAGGTGCTTTCCGAGATCGAACGCCGGGTCCGCCGGCTCTCCGTGCGCCACGGCAGGGCTTATGAAAGTGTCCTGGAGGAACTGAAGCGCTACGGCGTTAAGATCACGAACTTTTCATCGCTCGAACACGATGAGGCAGAGTACCTGGAAGCTTATTTCCGCTCGGCGCTGCTGCCGATGCTCTCGCCGCAGCTGATCGGCAAGGACATGCCGTTCCCCTTCTTAAACAACCGGGAACTGTACGCGTTCGCGAGCGTGATCAACAAAGACGGGATCTTAAGGAGCGTCATCGTTCCCTGTTCAAGGACCGATTTCCCGCGCCTGATCCGCATACCGGGCCGTCCGCATGAATATATTCTTTCTGAGGAGCTGATCCTGCATTTCCTGCCGCTCGTTTTCCCGCGCTACCTGATCCGGGAAAAGGCGATCCTCCGCGTGACGCGGAGCGCGGACCTGCCGACCGACCGGCTTTCCGAGGACGTCTACGGTTACCGCGACCTGATGGAGCAGCTGATCGGCAGCCGAAAGCGTTTACAGCCGGTGCGCCTGGAGTACAGCCGGAACCTGGAACGCAAGACGATCCATAATCTGTGCAAAAACCTGGGTATCGAGCCGGAACGCGCTTTCCTGAACAGCGCGCCGTCCGATCTTTCCTTCCTTTCGGACCTTCGGGAGGACCTGCACGATAACGCCGAGCTTTTCTACAAAAAGCGCACGCCGCAGTATTCGCCGCTTGTCGACGAGCGGGAGCCGGTGATCCCCCAGATCGAGGATCACGACGTCCTCCTGTATTATCCCTGCGAGCGCATGTCGCCGATGCTCAAGCTGCTTGACGAAGCCGCGCGCGACCCGGACGTCGTTTCGATCCGCATGACCTTATACCGCCTGGCGAAGGATTCGCAGGTGGTCCGCGCGCTCATTGCGGCTTCGGAAGCCGGCAAGCGCGTCGAAGTCATCGTGGAGCTGAAAGCCCGCTTCGATGAAGAAAACAACATCCGCTGGTCCCGCATCCTGGAGGATGCCGGCTGCAGCGTGATGTACGGTTTTAAGAGCTACAAGGTACATTCCAAGCTGCTGCTGATCACGCGAAAGACCGCAGACGGCGTCCGCTTCATCACCCAGGTCGGTACCGGGAACTACAACGAGAAGACCGCCCGCCTTTATACCGATTTCTGTCTGATGACCGCAGATCCCGAGATCGGCAGGGCGGCAGAGAAGGTCTTTAACGCGCTGAGCTCCAATTCGATCCCGGAGGATACGGGCGAGCTGCTCGTTGCGCCGCACTGCATGCGCGACCGTGTGATCGGGGAGATCGAACAGCAGATCTCGCTTGCCAGGATCGGCCAGGACGCTTACGTCGGCTTCAAGCTGAACGCGCTGACCGACAAGACAGTGATCAAGAAGCTGATCGAGGCGTCGGAAGCCGGCGTTCAGGTGGAACTGATCGTCCGCGGGGCGAGCTGTCTCCGGACAGGGATCCCCGGCAAGACCGACAACATCCGCCTGATCAGCATCGTCGGACGTTACCTCGAGCACGCGCGTGTATATATCTTCGGCAGGGACGGCCGGCACGGCGTCTACATTTCCTCCGCGGATATGATGAGCCGCAATACCGTGCGCCGCGTGGAAGTGGCCGCACCGGTCAAGGATCCGGTGCTGAAAGAGCGTGTTCTCCACATTTTCCGCCTCCAGATGTCGGACAATGTGAAGGCAAGGCTGCAGCGGCCGGACGGCAGATACCGGACCGAGAACGTCCCCGAAGGCACAGCAGCCGTCAACGCCCAGGAACTGCTGTTTGACGAAGCGTACGCGGCGGCGGGGAATACGGAAACAAAAGCATAAAATAACAGGCGGGCGGCAGAAAGCCGCGTTTCCGCCGGGGAGAAAACATATGAACAGAGTTTATATCGGAGAGATCCGCGAACATCTGAATGAGGAGATCCGCCTGCAGGGCTTCGTGGAGAATTTCCGCGACGGCCGCGCCATGGCCTTTATCGTGCTGCGCGACGTGACGGGAAAAGTGCAGATCACGATCGAAAAAGAAAAGCAGGAAGCCCTGCTGCCGGTACTGGAAAACGTTACGCCGGATTCCGTGCTTACGGTCACCGGCACCGCTTATGAAAGCGAATACGTCAAGCTGAACGGGATCGAGGTGATCCCTTCCGGCATCACCGTGGAATCCACCGCGGCGGCGCTGCCGATCCAGCGAGAGGATATTCCCGCAACCAAGAAGAAAGCTGCAGTGCTGAAGTCCGGCGTGGATGACCGCATCGATTACCGCTGGATCGACCTCAGGACCGACCGGAACCTGCTGTTATTCAAGATGCAGACGGAGATCGTGCGTTCCATGCGCAATTTCCTGCTGGAGCGGAACTTTATAGAGATCCATACGCCGAAGCTGATCGCGGCAGCCTCCGAGAGCGGTTCCGAGGTCTTTAAAGTGGAATATTTCGACCGTGACGCGTACCTGGCGCAGAGCCCGCAGTTCTACAAGCAGATGGCGATGGCGGCCGGTTTTGAGCGTATTTTCGAGGTCGGACCGGTGTTCCGCGCGGAGAAGTCCTTTACGAGCAAGCATGCCACCGAGTTTACCGGTTTTGACCTGGAGTTCAGCTATATCGATTCCTTCCGCGACGTCATGGCGATGGAGGAAGCGCTCCTCACGGACATGCTGAAGAACGTGAAAGAGAAATACGGCGACGAGATCCTCCGGCTTTTCGGAAAGGAAGTTATCGTACCGGCGACCCCGTTCCCGGTCGTCAGCCTCGCCGATCTTTACGCCGGCCTGAAGGAAGACTTCGGCTACGAAGTGCCGGAGAGCGAAAAAGGCGACCTGACGACGGAAGCCGAGCGCCTTTCCTATGACTGGGTAAAGAAACACTATGACCACGAATTCCT
>CADBQM010000392.1 GCA_902796795.1 uncultured Eubacteriales bacterium | reverse complement strand
TTCGGCCGGTGCGGAAATGGAGAGCAGTGTGCCCGGGATCTTTATCGCCGGCGACTGCAGGAACAAGCGGATCCGCCAGGTGACGACTGCCGTTTCCGACGGCGCGGTCGCGGCGCTTTCCGCATGTGCATATCTGGACCGATAAAGGAGAGATCGATGGCAGTTGTTTTCCGCTGGGGCGAATCGAAAGACATGGACCGGCTGCTGGAGGCGATGAACTACGCCTTCCGGCCGGAGGAACATACCGGGGACTTTGAAAAGGATATTGCGCCCGACAGCTATTTCCCGCGCGTCATGTCGAAGCTCTATCTTCACAAGGATACCGCGAAATACCACTTCTTAACGGAAGAGGACGGCGTGATCGCCGGCCTCGTCCTGCTGCATCCGATCCCGATGCACGTCGCGGGCGAAACGCTCCGCTTTTCCGGCGTCGGGACCGTCTCAACGCGTCCGGGCTACCGCCGGAAAGGCTATATGGTCCATATGCTGGAGACCGTGATCGCGGAAGCGAAAAAGCGCGGCGACGACCTGATGGTGCTCGGCGGGCAGCGGCAGCGCTACCGCCATTTCGGCTTTGACAACGCCGGCGCCGGACCCCGTTTCTTTATCAACAAAGGCAATATCCGGCGGACCTACGACAAGGTCCCGGAGGGCTACAGCTTCCGGGAGGTCAAAGAAGACGATACGGAACTGCTTGCCGGCCTGCAGAAGCTGAGGAAAGCCGCACTTACGCATTCAGACCTCTGGGACGGGATCGAATATGAAGCGCTGTGCACGCTGGAGCACTGGCCGTACGCGGTCCTGAAGGACGGGCAGCTTGCCGGCTCCTTCCTGCTGGGACTTCCCTCGGACGACAGCATGGGCCTGCCTTCGCTGGAAGACCTCCGGCTCTTCGACGGCACGAAGGCAGCAGACGTGATCGCAGCCTATATCACTTCGATGGACGTGCCCGGCGTCTGTGTCTCGAATATGGCGCCGGAAGCACTTGACATGCAGTGCGCGCTTTCGAAGCTTTCGGATTTCACCGTCCTGATGACCGGTGAGATGATCCGTATCCTGAATTACCGGCGGACGCTTTCGGTCTATCTTAAATACCGGGCGCTGATCCGGCCGCTTGCGGACGGAGAAGCCTGCTTTTCCTTTGACGACGGCGAACGGCTGAAGATCACGGTGAAGGACGGCGTTCCGAAAGTCACGGAAGCCGCCGCGGAAGATCCGTGTATCTCCTTTACCGCGGACGAAGCGGTGCGCGTTCTCTTTTCCAACGAAGGTCATTTCACGGATGAAGGAAAAGGCCTGAACGCGGCTGCTGCGTCCTGGTTCCCGCTGCCGTTCTACTTTACGAAGTCCGACGAGGTCTGATGATGACAAATCTTCTGGATTATCTGGATTGGCGGGGCGACCTTTCTTTCAGCGTATCGCCCCTGAACGAAGTCGATTATTACATTCTTTCAACGCTGGGGGTCTTTGACTTCGTCGGCATCGTACCGGCAGACAGCACGGGCTGTATGCTCCGGGACGCGGCTGCGCGTTATTTTGAAAAGTACGGGGAAAATCCGCGGCTCGGCGCCGTGATCCCGGCGGAATATACCGAGATGCTGAAACGGGCGGCTAAAACTGCCCGTTTCGGTGCGCTTTATCTTTCCGCCTACCGGAGCCGCCTGGTCGAAGAAACGGGGAACGAAGAACAGTTCTCGGCGATCACGGTATCGCTGCCGGACGGCAGCCGCTTTGTTTCCTTCCGGGGCACCGACGACACCCTCGCGGGCTGGAAAGAGGACTGCATGCTCGCGGTCCGGGAGGTGATCCCGGCGCAGCTTTCCGCGGTGCAGTATCTGAGGGAAGCCGCCGGCTACAGCGGCCCCCTGTACGTGGGCGGCCATTCGAAGGGCGGGAACCTGGCGGTCTATGCGGCGGCAAACGTGCCGCCCGCGGTCCAGGACCGCATCGTCTATGTGGTAAGCCTCGACGGGCCGGGGTTCCCGGAAGCGTTCTTCCGTTCCCGCGGCTATACGCGGATCAATCGGAAGGTGCTGAATTATATGCCGCAGTCTTCGATCGTCGGGACGCTGTTCGAACACCGCGGACAGACCCGCTACGTCCATTCGGACGCTTTCGGGCCGGCGGCCCACAGCGGCTTTACCTGGGAAGTGAAGGGCTGCGGCTTCGTCCGGATGCGGAGCCTTTCTAAGAGCAGCAGGATCTTCCGCACGAGCTTCGGAAACACGCTCTCTAAGATGGACACAGAAGCCCGGCAGCGCTTCATCGATGAATTCTTCGACATGCTTTCGTCCGGCGGCGCCGAGACGCTGACGGATCTTTCGGCTTCCGCGCTGCGCCAGATCCCGGCGGTCCTGCGCGTTTTCAACCGCGGCTCCGAAGTACGGACCTTCCTCATCCGTTTTCTGGACGAGCTCCGCAAGGACGCGGTGGCGGAACGCGGGCACAAAACTTGATTGCAGCCGGGACATGTGCTATAATTTTACGGAACA
>CADBQM010000391.1 GCA_902796795.1 uncultured Eubacteriales bacterium | reverse complement strand
CTGCGGATATGGTCGGTATCTCCAGCCGCCGCCTGACGATCGCGACTTATGTGATGGCCGGTTTCTTCGCGGCGTTTTCAGGGCTGATCCTGACGGCAAAATCCTATTCCGCTTCCCCGATTGCCTATGAAGGCATGGAAATGCGCTACATCGCGGCAGCAGTCATCGGCGGCGCCTCCATCAGCGGAGGTCAGGGAAGCATGATCGGAAGCGTGCTGGGCTACCTGCTGGTCGTCCTGATTGGCAACGGCATGACCCTGATCGGAATCTCGCCGAACTGGGAAAATGTGATCTTCGGAACGATCCTTGCGGTCGCGGCGATCGCGGATTCCCTGTCACAGAGCAGAAGGACTGCATAATACAGACGGAGAGAAAGATATGGCAGAACTGTTCGGGAAAAAGGCAGCAAAAGAGTGGATTCTGAAGAACGTCGGGGATATTTCCCAGATCTGCGGCGTGCGGCTGACTGAGCTGAAGGAAGGCAGGAGCAAAGGCGTGCAGGCGGCGCAGTTCTGGACGGGAAGCGGTCTGGAGTTTGAAGTCCTTGTCAGCCGCGGCATGGGGATCGGCGCATTTCGGTACAAAGGGATCCCGCTCGCATGGATGTCTCCGACCGGCGCGGTTGCGCCCGAGTATTACGAACCGGAAGGCGGCGCAATGGACCGCAGTTATGTCGGCGGCCTGTTCCACAACGGCGGCCTCCGTTCGGTCGGCTTTCCTTCTGAAGACGCGGGAGAAAGTCTGGGACTGCACGGAAAAATTGCAAATCTTCCGGCGGACAACGTGTGTACCGACGGATACTGGGACGGTGATGACTACTATGTATTCGTATCGGGCCGGGTCCGTGAAGTCTCCGCCCTGGGTGAGAACATGGTTCTCCGGAGGACAATCCGCGCAAAGATGGGAAGCAATGAGATCGTGATCGAGGATACCGTCGAAAACGCGTCCCCGGTCCCCTCTCCGCATATGATCCTGTATCATACCAATTACGGGTTCCCGCTGATCCAGGAGGGAACGAAGATGACGATCCCGGCGTCGCGGACGATCGATCCTGTGTCCGGAGAAGAGATTCCCGGCGGGCCGGTATCCGTCTGCGCAGGCGTGTCCCCGGACGCGGAACAGGTGCTCCATGTGCACGACATGAAGGAAAAGGACGGCTGGAGCGGCTATGTGATCGCCAATAAGAAACTGGGGCTGGGCGTACGGGTCAAATACGAAAAGAAAAACCTGAACCGGCTGATCCAGTGGATGGATGAACAGGACGGAAGGAATGTGGTCGAGGTCGGTCCGTCCAACTGCAGCTGCATGGGCCGAGCCGCGGAACGGGCGGCGGGCACACTGGTCATCCTGCAGCCCGGCGAGATACGGGACTACTGCGTGAGCTTCAAGGTCCTGGACGGCGCGGAGCAGATCGAAAAGGAAGAACGGTATTATTCCGGAATGTGAAGGAAGTCCTGTTCCCCCGGATGATATACAGAACGTAAGGCAGAAGACCCGAAGAGAAAAGGAGAAACAGTATGAAATATCAGATGTGGATCAACGGAAAAGATGTGGATGCGGCTGACGGCAGCACATTTAAAAACATGAATCCGGCGACCGGCGAACTGCTCTGGGAGATACCCGCAGCGACGAAAGAGGACGTAGAGCTTGCGATCGACAGCGCAAAAGAAGGGCAGAAGGAGTGGTACGCTGTCCCGCTTTACAAGAAAATCGAGATCTTTGACAAGTTCCGTGAGCTGCTTGCAGAGCACCGTCAGGAACTTGCCGAGGTCATGTCAAAGGAAGGCGGCAAGCTTTTAGGCGACGCCCTCGGAGAAATCGATATCCTCGGATATATCTTCCGCTGCTACGGAGAGGGCGCCAGAAACCTGAACGGGATCGCAATCCCGACCGGTATCGAGCCCAGAGTGGAAAACGACGTGATCTATACCCGGTTCGAGCCGCTCGGCGTCGTGGCCTGCATCGTTCCCTTCAACTATCCGGCAGAGCTGTTCGCGCATAAAGTGGCTCCGGCCCTGATCATGGGCAACTCCGTTGTGGTGAAACCCGCCTCTGATACGCCGACGAGCGCGATCCTGTTTGCAAAGCTTCTGGTCGAAGCCGGCGTGACCCCGACGGCTGTCCAGGTCGTGACCGGCAGCGGTGAAAAGATCGGCGACTGGATCACAGAGAGCAGCAAGATCGACGCGATCAGCCTGACAGGCAGCACAGCCGTGGGCAGACATATTATGGGCAAGGCCGCTTCTCATGTGGCGCACGTGTTCCTGGAGCTGGGCGGAAACGATCCGCTGATCATCCTGGATGACGCCGATCTGGATGAAGCGGTGGCGGCAACGATCGGCGGCAGGATCTCCAACGCCGGACAGACCTGCTGCGCGACGAAGAGAATCCTGGTGCAGAACAGCGTCAAAGAAGCCTATACAGTGAAACTGATCGAAGCGGTCAAAGCCCTGAAGTACGGCGATCCGATGGATCCGGCAACCAACATGGGTCCGACGATCAACGAAAGAACAGCAAAGAAGGCGAAAGAGGATATCGAGTTTACCATTTCCGAAGGCGCGAAGCTCCTGCTCGGCGGCGAGATCCACGGCTGCTTTGTCGAGCCGACGATCCTGACCGATATCACCCGCGATATGGAGATCGCGAAGGACCGCGAGGTATTTGGTCCCGTGATGCCGATCATCGGCTTCGATACGCTTGACGAAGCAGTTGAAATCAGCAACCAGAGCCAGTACGGACTGCAGGCCGGTATCATGACCAAAGACATCAAAGCGGCGATCCAGGCTGCGAACAAGCTGGAATGCGGCTGCGTAGTCATCGGCACCTGCGGCAACTATCGCTGCGCGCATCAGGCATTCGGCG
>CADBQM010000390.1 GCA_902796795.1 uncultured Eubacteriales bacterium | reverse complement strand
TCCGTAACGTCCGGGATCTTCTGGGCGGCCGCCTCCATACTGCCCGGCCGGTAGATCAGGCTCAGGACCAGGACGGCGATGATCGGGCCGACCGAAGAAAGTGCCACCAGCCCGAAGCTGTCGTCCGAGGCATGGCGGTCGCTCCGGATCGCCGTGATGCCGACGCCGAACGACATGATGAACGGGACCGTCATCGGCCCGGTCGTGACGCCGCCGGAGTCAAAGGCGACCGCAAGCAGTTCTTTCGGGGCGAAGATCAGGAGCGCAAAGACCGCCGTATAGCTCGCGATGAGCATCGTCCTGAGCGGTACGCCAAGCAGCATGCGCAGGATCGCAGCCAGCATGAACAGGCCGACGCCGCCCGCCACCGAAAAGATCAGGACCGCATTCGGCACCGCGGGCACCTGGTTGGCAAGCACGGTCAGGTCCGGCTCGGAGACCGTGATCAGCACGCCGAGCAGGAAGCCGGAAAGCAGGATCAGAAAGAGCTTCCGCTTCTTCGTCACGTAAGCGCCGAGGCGCTCTCCCATCGTTTCCATCGCGAGCTCCGCGCCGAGGGAGAAGAACATCATTCCGACGACGAGCAGGACCCCGCCGAACAGGAAAGATAAAAGCACGCCCGAAGGCACCGGCGTCAGCACGAGTGCAAGTGCCAGCACGATCAGGACGATCGGCAGCACAGCCATCAATGCTTCGTTGAATTTTTTCCTGAGTCCGTTTCTGTACAGCAACGTCTGTCCCTTCTGTTTCACATACGCCGGTGTTCAGGGCACCAGGCGCATGCAGCAGTTTTTATACTTGAGCCCGCTGCCGCAGGGGCAGGGGGCGTTTCTTCCGATCTTTTTTGCTTCCGCGCGTTCCTTCCGGGTAAGCTCCGCCATGATCACGTCCGGCGGCACGTGCCGGGCGGACAGCGTCATCGCTTCCTTCAGCCGCGGCACCGCGTAGGAGAAGTAGCGTTTCAGCCCCGCGCAAAGTTCGTATTTCCCGCCGTCCAGCCGGTCCTTGGGACAGCCGTTGTGGCAGAACATGAGATAGGGGCAGGCCGTGCAGTCCGGATGCAGCTCTTTCTTAATATTGCCGAAGGCGCGCTGCTTTTCGGAAAGTACGGCCGCTTTCAGGTCTGATACGTGTCCGACCCGGTGTTCGTCCCGGACAAAATGATCGCAGGAATACACGCCGCCGTCCCGCTCGATCACGGGGACTTCGCCGCAGCGCTCCCGCATCCAGCAAAGGTTCGCCTCCCCGCCGGAAAGCACCAGCGCGGTCTCGCTGAAGAGCTGCACCTCCGTCTTCCCCATGTCGTGGTAAAACCATTCCGAGAAGACCTCCGTGAGAAAGCGGCCGTAGTTTTCCGGCGTGACGGAGTCTTCCGTCCAGCCGTCTTCCGTCCGGACGCGGATCGGGATGAACTGCATCCAGCCCGTGTCAAAAGCGGACAGCGTGCGGTAGACCTCTCTCGCGGCTTCCGCCGTCCGGTTCGTGACCGTGCACAGAAGGTCCGGCCGGAGACCGTGCGCCTTCAGGCGGAAGAGCGTCTCCCTTGTCCTTTCGTAGGTCGGCTGCCCGGCGGCGTCCCGCCGGAAATGGTCGTGGACTTCCTCCGTTCCGTCGATCGAGAGCCCGACGTCGAAATGGTTTTCCGCGAGGAAAGCACACCACTCGTCGTCCAATAGAAGGCCGTTCGTCTGCAGGCTGTTCCAGCACTCCTTCCCTTCCGGCAGGTACTTCTTCTCAAGCCGCACCGCCTCCCGGTAGAAATCGAGGCCGGCCGCGGCCGGTTCCCCGCCGTGCCAGGTAAAAGAAAAGACCGGCGTATCGGACGTCTCCATGTAGCTTTTGATCATCGTCTCCAGCGTCTCATAAGACATCCGCGCGGCCCTGACGTCGATATCGGTCTTCAGGTAATAGCAGTAAGTGCAGCGCATATTGCAGACGGAACCGGCCGGCTTTACCATGACGGCAAAGCGCGGCTGTTCCGTATTCGTGCGCTGTAGTTCTTTCTTAGCTTCCTGCATTTCGCTCCTGAACGGTCTTTCGTCCCGTGCCGGTCTCAGGGCACTTCCTGTGCCCGCCTTCAAACCCGTTTATGCGAGCGTCCTTCCGAAGAATTCCAGCACCTTGTTCCAGGAATCCATGGCCTGCTCCTGGCGGTACATGGGCTTGTCATAATACCAGAAGCCGTGGCCTGCGCCGTCGTAGCGGTGGAACTCATAATCCTTACCGCCCGCTTTCAGGCGTTCCTCCAGCTCATTCACCTGGTCCGGGGTCGGCATCCGGTCGTCGTTGCCGAAGATCCCGAGGAGCGGGATCGAAAGCCGTTCCGTGAAATCGATCGGGGCCACCGGCCGCGCAGGCGTCAGTTCCTCCGGTTTCTGGGTCACGCCGCCGCCCCAGCAGTCCACGGCCGCGTCAAAGCCGTCCACGACACAGGCCGCGAGGAATGCGTGCCGTCCGCCGGAGCACAT
>CADBQM010000389.1 GCA_902796795.1 uncultured Eubacteriales bacterium | reverse complement strand
CTATGACATCTGCCTGCAGCCGTACGAAGACCTGATCGACGAAGTCCGTACCGGCGCGGGTGAGATCTACGATATCGCCGCCGGCCTTAAGGGACCGCAGGTCGGGGAAGTGAAAGAAACGAACGTTGTCGCCTACTAAGGCCGCGGCAAAGTTCGGAAAGAAGTTAGACCCGGGGCGCCTGTCCCGTACAGGCGCCTTTTTAAGAAAGCAGGAAGGATCGCTTTATGGCCGGAAAGATCGGTAAAACTGTCTCGATGACGGAAGGGAATATCGTCAAGCAGATCATTCTCTTCTCCCTCCCCCTGATGCTGGGCAATGTGTTCCTGATGCTTTACAATACGGTGGACTCTGTCGTCGTAGGCAATTTTGTCGGTAAGGAGGCCCTGGCCGCCGTCGGTTCGACGTCGATGATCGTCAACATGATGGTCTTTTTCTTCAACGGCTTTTCCGTCGGCGCCGGCGTCGTGATCGGCCAGCGCTTCGGCGCGAAGGACATGAAGAAGCTGCATACGGCGGTGGAAACGACGATGGCCGTGACCTTCCTGTGCTGCGTCCTGTTTACCGTGATCGGGATCTTCGGCGTGAAGCCGATGCTCCGCTTCATGTCGACGCCGGACGACGTCTTTGACGACGCGGTCACCTACCTTGTGATCTACTATGCCGGTTTCTCCGGGCTCCTGATCTACAACATGGGCAGCGGTATTCTGCGCGCGGTCGGCGACAGTACGCGGCCGCTGTTTTTCCTGGTGCTGACCAGCATCCTGAATACAGGGCTGGACCTGCTCTTCGTTATCGTTTTCAAGATGGGGATCGCCGGCGTCGCGATCGCGACGATCATCTCGCAGGCGCTTTCCGCCGCGCTGATCCTGATCCTGCTCACGCGGACGAAGGACATCTACCGCCTGGTCTGGAAGGACTTAAGGGTCGACGGCCCGACGCTGCGCTCGATCATCTCCGTCGGTCTTCCCGCGGGGATCCAGCAGGTCATCACCGCCTTTTCCAACGTCTTCGTCCAGTCTTATATCAACTTTTTCGGTTCCTCGGTCATGGCCGGCTGGAGCTCCTACAACAAACTGGACACCTTCATCATGCTCCCGATGCAGAGCATGGCGATGGCGGCGACGACCTTTGTCAGTCAGAACATCGGCGCGGGGCAGGAGAAGCGCGCGAACCACGGGACCATAACGACGATCCTGATGTCGCTGACGGTAACGGCGTTCGTCGCCACCGGTCTCTTCTTCTTTGCGGAGCCCGCGGTCTCGCTTTTTTCAAAAGAAGAGAGCGTCATCCGTGCGGGTGCGCTCTTCCTTCATACAAACGTATTCTTCTTACTGTTTAACTGTGTGAATCACGTGCTGGCGAGCGCGCTCCGTGGACGCGGGGATTCGCGCGGACCCATGATCATCATGCTGGCCACTTTTGTCGGTGTCCGCCAGATCTATCTTTTCTTCGCGACACGCTACATCGGCAATACGCCGCAGATCGTCGGACTCGGTTATCCGGTCGGCTGGACGACCTGCTTCTTTACTCAGCTGACTTATTATTACTTCCGTCACCTCCGCGGGAAAAACTTCCGGCGGAGCGGAGGATCCGTCCGTAGATCCTGAACGAGTCCCGGAGCGGGCGAAAGTGCGATGAAGCGTTCTTATCGATATATATGGTCTCGATCTCCATCTCCCGGATGGGGATCTTTTTTCTTGCGGCATCTAAGAGGACGTTCATTTCATATTCGTAGCGGTCGCCGGGCGCTTCCGCCATCAGCGGCAGCATCCGGGAGGAAAAAGCCCGCATCCCGGTCTGGACGTCGTAGACGTGAGTCCCGGAGATCCTGGTAAAAAGAAAACGGTTGATGTCGTTCCCGACCCGGCTCCGTAACGGCGCATCTTTCGGGAGAATGCGGGAACCGAGCCAGAGGGCATCCTCTTCTTCCGCGAGCCGGTCAAGAAGCAGGAGCGCGTCACGGAGCGCATGCTGTCCGTCGGAATCCAGCTGGATCACGTGATAGTCGCCGGGCTCGTTCTGAAGCAGCCACTGAAAAGCGGTCCTCAGCGCGGCGCCCTTGCCCCTGTTCTCCGGATAGGAGAGGACACGGGCATATTCTTCGGCCTGTTTGAAGATCTCCCGGTAAGCTTCCCCGCTGCCGTCGTCAACGACGATCAGGTCCAGGTCCTGCGCTTTCGCTTCTTTCAGAAGCGGGATCATCTCTTTGACAGGTTCATATGCGGGGATCACCGCGATCCGTTTTACTGACATGAAAGAACTCCTGTTTTCACGGCACAGGAAGCGCCGTGCTCATATTTCCCCGCTATTTTATCATGGAAAAAGCCGGCGAAAAAGCTGTTTTTTATCAGAATGAAGGGAAAAGCGCCTGCCGGACGGGAATTATGTTATGATAAATAAAAAGTACCGGCTTAAAGAACGTGAAAAGGAGAAAGATATGGACAAAAAGGCTTTTATTCTCGGCATGATCACCGCTTTTTCGGAGTGTGTGGCCGGCGGGGCGAAAAAGCTCGCACTCTCGCCGCCGCTTTCGAAGGAAGACCTGGAGCTGGCAGGAGAGGAGGCTTCCGAGATCATTCGGAAGCACGGCCTCATCGTCTATCTCGAGGAAAACCGGGATCTTCCGGAAGCGGAGCGCTTTTACTGGCTTGTGATCACAGCAAAAGAGCCCGTCCTGGAAGCCTATAAGAAGCTTCGCCGGGCGGGCTTTTCACCGGCGCGTTCCCTTGCGCCTTTTTATGAAGTTTTAAGCTACGATCCGGAAAACGCGGTCT
>CADBQM010000388.1 GCA_902796795.1 uncultured Eubacteriales bacterium | reverse complement strand
GCTGAACGTGATCAACAACCTCCTTGAGAAGTGCGATACCCTCATCATCGGCGGCGGCATGGCGTACACCTTCCTGAAGGCGAAGGGCTATGAAGTCGGTACTTCTCTTCTGGATCCCGAGAAGATCGAATACTGCGGCGAGATGATCAAGAAGGCTGAGGAACTCGGCAAGAAGCTGCTGCTTCCGGTCGATACCGTCGTTACCGATCATTTCCCGGATCCGATCGACGGCGAGATCGAGACCGAGGTCGTTGACGCAGACAAGATTCCCGCGGACAAGATGGGCATGGACATCGGCCCGAAGACGCAGGAACTCTATGCAGCCGAAGTGAAGAACGCGAAGACCGTCGTCTGGAACGGCCCGATGGGCGTGTTCGAGAACCCGACCCTCGCGAAGGGCACGATCGCGGTCGCAGCTGCACTGGCAGAGACCGACGCGACGACCATCATCGGCGGCGGCGATTCCGCGGCGGCTGTCAACCAGCTCGGCTTTGCGGATAAGATGAGCCACATCTCCACCGGCGGCGGCGCTTCCCTGGAATTCCTGGAAGGCAAGGAACTGCCCGGCGTTGTAGCGGCAGACGATAAGGAGTAAAACATGCGTAAAAAGATCGTAGCAGGCAACTGGAAAATGAACATGACCCCCTCCGAGGCGGTCGCGCTGGCAGAGACTTTAAAGCCCCTGGTCGCGACTTCCGAGGCGGACGTCGTCTTCTGCGTACCGGCAGTGGACATTGTTCCGGTCGTCAATGCTGTTAAGGGCACCAACATCGAAGTCGGCGCCGAGAACCTCTATTTTGAGGACAAGGGCGCGTACACCGGCGAGATCTCCGCGGACATGATCCTGGACGCCGGCGCGAAGTACGTCGTGATCGGCCATTCCGAGCGCCGTGAGTACTTCAAGGAGACCGATGAGATCGTCAACAAGAAGGTCTTAAAGGCACTGGAAAAGGGCCTGACCCCGATCCTCTGCTGCGGCGAGAGCCTCACGCAGCGCGAGCAGGGCATCACCATCGAGTGGGTCCGCATGCAGATCAAGATCGCCCTGCAGGGCGTTTCCGCGGAAGAAGCGGAGAAGATCGTGATCGCGTACGAACCGATCTGGGCGATCGGCACCGGCAAGACCGCGACGACCGAACAGGCGCAGGAAGTCTGCGGCGCGATCCGCGTCGTGCTCGGCGAGATCTACGGCTGTGAGACCGCGGAGAAGATCCGCATCCAGTACGGCGGATCCGTCAACGAAGGCAATGCGGCAGAACTGTTCGCACAGCCCGACATCGACGGCGGCCTCGTGGGCGGCGCTTCCCTGAAGCCCGGCTTCGGCGTCATCGCAAACGCATAAGCCATATTTCCAGAAACAGAACACCCGCAGGCAGCTGCCTGCGGGTGTTCTGTTTCTGTCTGCCTGCTTTGAACGTCAGAACATCCAGTCGGCGGTGCTTTCCCCTGCGGGATCGCCGAAGGCGCTCATGCCGCCGAAGCGAGGCGCATTATTCGTGGCGATGATCACGTCGCCGAGTTCCTTGTCAAAGTCCTCTTTGCATTCAGAAACTTCGTCGATCACCATCGTGTTAAAACAGTCGGCCGTGACTGGTTTCCAGGCCGGCGTCTCGCTGTTGTTCGGGTCGCCGGTGGCAGCGAACGCGCAGATCGCGCCGCTGATCTCCCGTTTGATCCGTTCTGTGACTTCGCCCATGCCGTCATACAGCGGCAGCAGCTCGGAATTTCGGAATACGAAGGGCAGGTCGGAGCAGTGCCAGGCCGGCGCGCCGCCTTCGATGTCGAAAGTCAGGGTCGTGAGCATGTTCCAGGTCGGGGCAGTGCTTTCCTTCGCCTTCAGTGTCAGGTACTCCCGTGCGCCGCGGCGGATGTTCACATCCAGGGACATGAGGTCGATCAGGCGCTTTTCGGGATAGGTCTTCTTAAAGGCTTCGATGATCTTTGCGGCGTTTTCGCTGCCGTACTTTTCTTTGACGAGGGCAGCAGCTTCTTCATCGGTATAAAGATCGGTGTCCTTTGTATAGCGGTCCATGACGAGGTCCGAGTAGACGGTGCCGCCGAGGGTGGGAACGGTCCTGTAGTAATCGGAAACGCCTGCGACCCGCGGATCACCGAGGTACCAGCCGTTCGCCTTCGGACCCCAGAAGAAACGGTGCCCCTGGGCTTCCAGTTTCTTTCCGGCAATGTTCACGGCACGGATGAAGAGGGGCGTCGGCACTTCTTCCAGCTCTTTGACGCTGGAGACGCCGGCTTCCTTCATGATCTCCTTCGGCAGCAGATCGGAAGGCGTATCGCCGGCAAGCCTGCGCAGGCCGCCCATGCCGCCGGATAAGAGCACGGCCTTATGGAAGAGGCCTGCCGCCGCCGGAGTCTGCCCCAGGGTATTGACTTTTCCGCCGCCGCCGGACTGGCCCATGATCAGGACGTTTTCCGGATCGCCGCCGAATGCGGCGATATTGTCGTGGATCCACTGAAGGGAAGCCACCAGGTCGGCGATGCCGGCGTTGCCGGAGTTCTCATATTCGGGCCCGAAATCGGAAAGATCCAGGAAACCGAACACATTCAGGCGGTGGTTGACCGTGATCACGACCACGTTCTTTTCCTCCGCCAGCTTCTGGCCGTCGTAACAGACCTGCTCGAGCGCGGAACCGTTGGCGTAACCGCCGCCGTGGTACCATACAAGAACCGGACGTTTTGCGTCTTCTTCAAGTCCCGGCGTCCAGAGATTCAGGTTCAGGCAGTCCTCGTTCGAGGGCCAGAAACGGTGCGGGATCTTGACTTCTCCGGAGGGACGGGGATTGGAAAGAACGGGGCTGATATAGCCGTAGGCCGTCGCATCCTTCACGCCTTCCCAGACATCGACCGGTTCCGGCATATGGAAACGCCTGGCTTTCGCATAGCGGATGCCGTAGAAATTGTAAACGCCGCGGTACAGAAAACCTCTGAGCCGGCCTTTATCGGTCTGTACGACAGGGGCGTCTCTTCTGATACGGATATCTGACATTTTTGCTCCTCCTGTGATCGATGATGTTTAAATACAGTATACATGAAAACAGTACGGCCTGTCACGCTTTTTCCGGCCGCTTTCCTTTGACAGATGGCGCTTTCCCATGTACAATGTGCATTGCAGGAATTCATGTAAGCTTTTTACTGGATAAATATGAAACGGAGGATCTTGAGGATGAATAAACCGGTCGTACTGGTCGTAATGGACGGTGTCGGCGAAACGCCAGTGGAACTTGGCAACATGGTTCTTCGGGCAAATACCCCGACGCTGGACTGGTTCAAGGAAAACTGCCCCTGGCAGTGCATCAAGGCGCACGGCGGCGCAGTCGGCCTGCCCAGCGATGACGATATGGGCAACAGTGAAGTGGGACATAACGCGCTTGGCTGCGGCCAGATCTATTCCCAGGGCGCAAAGCTCGTCAACGAGTCGATCGAATCCGGCGCGATCTACGAGAGCGATACCTGGAAGGACCTGGTCGGTTCGGTCGTTGAAAAGGGAACGGCGCTGCATTTCATCGGGCTTCTGTCCGACGGCAACGTGCACTCCAACATCAGCCATCTTTTCGCGATGCTGAAGGAAGCCAAAGCGGAAGGCGTAAAGAAGGCCCGCGTGCACATCCTGCTGGACGGCCGTGACGTACCCGCGACGAGCGCTCCGGAATATATTCAGAAGCTGGAAGATACGCTGGCAGAACTGAACGACGAAAACTTTGACGGACGCATCGCTTCCGGCGGCGGCCGTATGTGCATCACGATGGACCGCTATCAGGCGAACTGGCCGATGGTCGAAGCCGGCTGGAACGTTCACGTCCACGGCGAGGGCAGGCAGTTTGCTTCCGCACTGGAAGCCGTTGAAACGCTGCGCAGCGAGACCGGCGCGATCGACCAGGATCTTCCGGCCTTTGTGATCGCCGAAGACGGTAAGCCGGTCGGCGCGATGCAGGACGGCGACGGCGTCATCCTCTACAACTTCCGCGGCGACCGCGCGCTGGAGATCTCGATGGCCTTCGACGGCGACGCCTCCTTTGACAAGTTCGACCGCGGCGTGATCCCCGCCGTCAAATACGCGGGCATGCTCGAGTACGACGGCGACCTCCACATCCCGCATCATTATCTTGTCAATCCGCCGCAGATCCGCGACACGCTGACCGAGCTTCTGGTCGCGAACGGCGTGAAGGAATATGCGGTCTCCGAGACGCAGAAATACGGCCACGTGACTTACTTCTGGAACGGCAACCGTTCCGGCAAGGTCTCCGAGGAACTCGAAGATTACTGCGAGATCCCTTCGGACGTCCGTTCCTTTGACGAGTGCCCGTGGATGAAGGCGACCGAGATTGCCGACAAGGTGATCGAAGCGATCCGGAGCCACGAATACGGCTTCATCCGCTGCAACTTCCCGAACGGCGACATGGTAGGCCATACCGGCAGCCTCGACGCGACGGAGATCGCGGTGGAGAGCGTGGACCTGCAGCTCGCAAGGATCAAGAAGGTCGTCGACGAGGAGGACTGCATTCTCATCGTGACCGCGGATCACGGCAATTCGGACCAGATGCTGGAGAAGAACAAGAAGGGCCAGGTCGAAGTGCGTACCGCCCACAGCCTGAACCCTGTACCGTTCATCATTTACGATAAGGACGCGCGGCACGAGATGAAGGAAGGCGCTTTCGGTCTCGCGAACGTCGCCCCGACCGTCGCCGGCCTGATGGGGATCAAGCCGTACGACAGCTGGGAAGAGAGCATGCTGAAATAAGTTCGGAAATAGATTGACAGACTGCGGTCTGTCTATGTATGATGAACCTTAGAGCGGGGCTCGGAAGCGCATCGTTTCCGGGCGCCCGGAAATCGTCAGAATTTTATATTCAGAAGGAGAGAATATGGCAAACAAGTACGAAGGAACCCAGACAGAGAAGAATCTGCAGGCTGCTTTTGCCGGCGAGTCCCAGGCAAGAAACAAATACACCTATTTTGCGTCTGTTGCCAAAAAGGAAGGCTACGAGCAGATCGCGGCGCTGTTCTTAAAGACCGCCGACAATGAGAAGGAGCATGCAAAGCTCTGGTGCAAGGAACTGGAAGGCATCGGCGACACCGCGGCGAACCTTGCGGCAGCTGCGGACGGCGAGAACTTCGAGTGGACCGACATGTACGAAGGTTTTGCGAAGACCGCGGAAGAAGAGGGCTTCAAGGCACTCGCGATTAAGTTCCGTATGGTCGCCGCGATCGAAAAGCATCATGAAGAGCGCTATCGCGCACTGCTGAAGAACGTCGAGGCACAGGAAGTCTTCAAGAAGTCCGAAGTCAAGGTCTGGGAATGCAGGAACTGCGGCCACATCGTCGTCGGAACGAACGCTCCGCAGGTGTGCCCGGTCTGCTTACATCCGCAGGCTTATTTCGAAGTCAACGCGGAGAATTACTGATCCTTTACGGATCCTGCTGAAAACGCGCCCGCGGCTTCATTGCTGCGGGCGCGGTTTTCATTAATGATTCAGACCCAGGTGAAAGAATGAAAGAGTATCTTCTTGGCATCGACGTCGGGACCAGCGCGCTGAAAGCGGCGGTCTTTGACCGGGAGGGGCGGCTCGTCGACAGTGCTTCTGTTTCCTATCCGACGTATTATCCGGCGCCGGGCTTTGCGGAGCAGGAGCCGGACGACTGGTGGCGGGCTTCCGTGCAGGCGCTCCGCACGATCTTTTCTGCGGGAAAGGTGCGTCCGGAGGACATCGCCGCTGTCGGCACGGACGGGCAGGGCTGGGCGAACGTGCTGACGGATGCGGACGGGCAGGTTCTTGCCCGCACGCCGATCTGGCTGGATACGCGGAGTGAGGTGATCGCGGAAGAGATGACGGAGAAGATCGGCGAAGACGCGATCTTTCAGCTCTCCGGCAACCTGCTCCGGCCTTCCTACAGCACCGGCAAGCTGCTCTATACGATGCGCTTCCAGCCGGAACTGTTTGCCCAGACGGCATCGGTGCTGCAGTCGAACGGCTTCATCGTGAAGCGCCTGACAGGCGAAGATACGCTCGACCGCTCCCAGGCCTACGGCTATCATTTTTATGATATGCGAAGCGGCGTGTATGACCGGGAGATGGCGGAGCGTTTCGGGATCCCGCTTTCCGTGCTGCCGCGCCTTGCAAGCAGCAGCGAGATCGTCGGCGCGGTATCGCAGGAAGCGGCGGAAGAAACGGGACTGCTTCCCGGGACGCCGGTCGCAGCCGGCGGTCTTGACGCGGCGTGCGCGACACTCGGCGCGGGCGTGATCCATAACGGAGAGACCCAGGAACAGGGCGGCCAGGCCGGCGGCATGAGCATCTGCATGGACGAATACCACGCGGACCGGGCGCTGATCCTCGGCGCGCACGTCGTTCCCGGGAAGTACCTGCTGCAGGGCGGAACGACGGGCGGCGGCGGTGTGATGCGCTGGCTCACACGGGAGTTCGGCGCGGAAGGAAAGCCGGAGCATGCTGTCCTGGACGAATTCAACCGGATCGCGGAAGCAGTCCCGGCCGGCAGCAAAGGTCTTCTTTTCCTGCCCTATATGGCGGGCGAGCGCTCCCCGATCTGGAACCCGCACGCGAAGGGCGTCTACTACGGCCTGGACTTTTCGAAGACCAAAGGGCATTTTGTCCGCGCGGCCATGGAAGGAACGGCCTACGCGCTGCAGCACAATCTTCAGACGGCCGAAAAAGCGGGCGTCTTCGTGAGCGAGCTCCGCGCGACCGGCGGGAGCGCGAACTCCGTGCTCTGGACCCAGATCAAGGCCGACGTTACCGGGAAAAAGATCCTGGTCTCCGGCTCCGATACCGCGACGCCGCTCGGCGCGGCGATCCTCGCAGGGGTCGGCTGCGGCTATTACCGGGACTTCGAAGAAGCCGTCCGGCAGACGGTCCGCGTGAAGCGGGTGCAGGAGCCGGATGAGACGCACCGGGAGGCCTACAGGCACGGTTTCGGGCGTTATATCGCCCTTTACGAAGCCCTCAAGGGGCAGATGCAGCCGGAAGACGGCAGATAAGGAGGAAGATGAACCATCTGACACCGGAAACGGCAGTACCGCTTGCAACCGTTTTTCTGCAGGGGCTCCTGAGCTTTTTCTCCCCCTGTGTGCTGCCGTTATTGCCGATGTATTTTTCCTATCTTTCCGGCGGAACGGCGCGTTTCGACGAAAACGGGCGCATGTCTTTCGACCGCGGGCGCGTTATGCTGAACACGGTCTTCTTTGCGCTCGGCGTCAGTGCCGCCTTCTTTATCCTTGGGCTCGGGCTGTCCGCGGCCGGGATCTTTTTTAGGACGAACCGCCTGCTCTTTGCCCGAATCGGCGGCGTGATCATGATCCTTTTCGGCTTGTACCAGCTCGGCGTTTTCGGCAACATCCGCCTTCTGAACAAGGAACGCCGGCTGCCGCTGAAACTGAACCAGGCGGCGACGTCGCCGTTTTCCGCCCTCATCTTCGGCTTTGTCTTCAGCTTCTCCTGGACGCCCTGCATCGGACCGGCACTGTCGTCCGTGCTGCTTATGGCGGCGTCCGCGTCCACGGCGGGCAAGGGCTTCCTGCTGATCGGCGTTTATACGGTCGGCTTTGTCCTTCCGTTCATCGTTACCGGTTTCTTTACCTCGGCGATCCTGGCCTTCTTAAAGAAACACCAGAGGATCGTTAAGGTCACGGTGAAGATCGGCGGCGTCCTGATGATCCTGATGGGCGTAATGATGATCACCGGAATCATGAACGGGATCACCGGCTATTTATCCACTTTCGGCGGCTGACGCGCCGCGGCAAAGAAAGGACAGCACACCATGAAGAAAAAAACAGCCTTCGGGAATTATGCGCTCGCGGCCCTGCTGTGCCTTGTACTGCTTTTAAGCGGCGCATGCGGCAAAGCGCCGGAGCCCGCGACCAGAAGCGGGAGCGGGGAAGATACGGCAGCGGGTACTTCGCAGGAGGAAGCGAAGACCCGGCCGGAAGATCCCGGCACGGATCAGGAAAGCGCGGAGACCTCACCGGAGGACACGGCGGCAGACCCGGAGCGCACGACCGCCGCACCGGAAACGACTTCTTCAGACGCTTCGGAAGCGGATCCGGACGTAATG
>CADBQM010000387.1 GCA_902796795.1 uncultured Eubacteriales bacterium | reverse complement strand
TGTGTCCGTAGCTCAGCTGGATAGAGCAACGGCCTTCTAAGCCGTGGGTCGGGGGTTCGAATCCCTTCGGGCACATCGTCGAAAACAAAGCAAACGCGCGGGCTTCAGGGCTCGCGCGTTTTTCATTTCATTCTATAATCAGATAACTTCTGTGGTCTTTGTTTTGCTTTATATAACACTTCTCAGATACTTCAGCTGTTCCTTTACGGATGCCGGCGAGGTACCGCCTTCGGAGCTGCGCTTTTTCACACAGACCGGAATGGAGATCTCTTCGTAGACGTCCGCTTCAAAAAGTGCACTGTACTCCCGGTAAACGTCGAGCGGCAGCGTCTCCAGCACCCGGTCTTCCTTTTCCGCCCGGGTGACGAGCACGCCGGCGATCCGGTAGGCTTCCCGGAAGGGCAGGCCTTTCCGGACGAGATAATCCGCGAGATCGGTGGCGTTGATGAAGCCTTCCTGCGCGGCCTTCAGCATCTTTTCCGGGAAGACGTTCATGGAAGCGAGCATGGGCGTGAAGACGGAAAGGCAGAGCTTTACGGTGTCCACCGCGTCAAAGACGGCTTCCTTGTCTTCCTGCATGTCCTTGTTGTAGGCGAGCGGCAGTCCCTTCAGCACGGTGAGCAGCGTTGTAAGGTTGCCGTAGACGCGGCCGGTCTTGCCGCGGACCAGCTCCGCCATGTCCGGGTTTTTCTTCTGGGGCATGATGGAGGAACCGGTGGTAAAGTCGTCGGAGAAAGTGATAAAACCGAATTCCCGGGAGGACCAGAGGATCAGTTCTTCCGAAAAACGCGAGAGGTGCATCATCAGGATGGACAGCACGGAGAGCAGCTCCGCGGCAAAGTCGCGGTCGGAGACGGCGTCGATGCTGTTTTTCATGACGCCGTCAAAGCCCAGTTCCTGCGCTTCAAACGCCCGGTCCGTGTCATAGGTGGTCCCGGCAAGGGCACAGGCACCGATCGGGGACTCGTTCATCCGTTTCCGCCAGTCCCTGAGACGGGAAAGGTCGCGGAGAAGCATCATGGCATAGGCCAGGAGCTGGTGGGAGAAGAGGATCGGCTGGGCGCGCTGCAGGTGCGTATAGCCGGGCATGACGGCTTCCTGGTGTTTTTCCGCAAGATCCGCCAGCACGCGGAGGAGATCCCGGACTTTTTCCGCGATCTCCTCTGCTTCATTTCTGAGATACAGCTTAAGGTCCAGGGCGACCTGGTCGTTCCGGGAACGGGCGGTGTGCAGCTTCTTTCCGGCGTCCCCGATGCGGGCTGTCAGCATTTCTTCGATGAACATGTGCACGTCTTCCGCGTGTTCGTCAAAGGCCAGTGTTCCCGCGGAAAGCTCCGCTTCGATGCCCTGAAGTCCGGAACAGATGGCGTCTGCCTCCGCTTCGGTGATGATCTTCTGTTTCGCCAGCATCTTTGCATGGGCGATGCTCCCGCGGATATCCTCCCGGTACATCCGTCTGTCAAAACGGATCGAGGAATTCAGTTCGTCCGCGCGTGCGTCCGTTGCGGCGTCTGTGCGTCCTGACCAGAGCTTCATGCGTTTTCCTTTCAGTTCAGTTTGTCCCGCTCACGCAGCGCCTGCATGCGTTCCGGAAGCCCAAAGAGGTTGATAAAGCCGGCAGCTTCCGCGTGGTCGTAGCTGCTGTCGCCGAAGGTCGCGAGGCTTTCGGAATAGAGGCTGTAAGGCGATTCGGTCCCGTTCGGGATGATGTTTCCTTTATACAGTTTCAGCTTTACGGTCCCGGTGACGTAGCGGTCGGCGACGTCCGCAAAAGCGGAGATGGCTTCCCGGAGCGGGGAGTACCATTTGCCGTTATAGATCAGGTCCGCAAAGACGATCGAGAGCTTTTCCTTCTCATGCAGGGTGTCCTTGTCGATCGTAAGCATCTCGAGCTGGCGGTGCGCGAAATAGAGGATCGTACCGCCGGGGGTCTCGTAGACGCCGCGGCTCTTCATACCGACGAGGCGGTTTTCCACGATGTCCAGGATGCCGATGCCGTTCCGGCCGCCGATCTCGTTCAGCTTCTGAATCAGGAGCGCGGTCTTCATCTTTTCCCCGTTCAGCGAAACAGGGGCGCCGGCTTCAAAACCGATCTCGATGCACTCCGGCGTATCCGGCGCTTCCATCGGGGAAACGGTCATTTCAAGGAAACCGGGCTTATCCAGCTTCGGCGGATTCGCGGGATCTTCGAGTTCCAGGCCTTCGTGGCTTAAATGCCAGAGGTTCTTATCCTTGGAGTAGCTGGTCTCGCGGGAGACTTTTAAGGGGATGTTGTGGGCTTCCGCGTAGTCGATCTCTTCATCGCGGGAGCGGATGTTCCACACGCGCCACGGCGCGATGATCTCCATGTCCGGTGCAAAACGCTTGATCGCCAGTTCAAAGCGGACCTGGTCGTTGCCTTTCCCGGTGGCGCCGTGCGCGATCGCGTCCGCACCTTCCCGGAGCGCGATCTCCGCGAGTTTTTTGCCGATGACCGGGCGCGCAAAGGCGGTGCCCAGAAGATAGGTCTCGTAACGGGCATCCATCTTGATCGCCGGGATGATCACGTCTTCCACCATCTCGTCGGTAAGGTCGGCGACGATCAGGCGGCTCGCGCCGCTCTTCAGCGCTTTTTCCTCCAGTCCGTCAAGTTCGTCGTCCTGGCCGACGTTGCCTGCTACGGCAATGATCTCCGGATCATCGTAATTCTCTTTCAGCCAGGGAATGATAACAGAAGTATCCAGTCCGCCCGAATAGGCAAGGACGATCTTTTTCCTTTTGTTTTCCATAAATCTCACTCCTCTTAAAACACGCAGTAAATGCCGGCGGTGCCGGAGAAATTATTGTTATTGTACATGGGGAAAAGCCGAAAAGCAAGAATAGAAGAGGGCCTGCCGCAAATTGAAGTACGATTTGACAGAAGCAGGTGATAATGCTAAACTTGAAACTGATTTAATGTGTCTTTTCGACCGGGTTTTCCGGCCGGGAAGCAGACTGGGACAGGGAAGGGATAAAGGAGCATGGAAGCGCTGAAAACCTGGAATCTTGCCGGCATCTACAGTGTGACCACAGATGACGGACACGTCTATGATATGAAGATCCCCGGGACGCTCGATGAAAGCAACATCGGCCACAGGGATCCCGGGATCCCCTTTGCCTTTGATCCGGTGGTCCAGGAGCCGGTGCCGGAGAGCGTTTCTCTTTCCGACTGGCTGGACGAGGACGGGGAGAAGGAGGATTTCTCCGACGTGATCAAGACCCGTTATACCCGGCGCTATTTCTACGACGGCCCGGCCCGCATCTCCCGCATGCTGAGCTACCGGGAATCTCCCGGGACCCGCCTGTTCTTTGAAGTAGAACGGGCACGCGTGCTCCGGCTGATGATCGACGGGCAGGAGGTCGAGCCTTACCAGGCACCGTCGCTTTCCACCCCGCAGATCTTTGAGGTCACAGGCCTCATGAACGGCGATCATATGCTGACCGTCATTTCAGATAATACCTATCCCGACCTTCCCGCGAAGGACATCCGCTATTCCAGCACCGCGAGCGACGAGACACAGACGAACTGGAACGGACTCCTCGGCTACGTGCGGCTCCGCGAAGAAGAGGAAACTTTCGTGGACCGGATCGTCGCAAGGCCGGCCGGCGGAAAACTCACCGTCTACCTGGAGATCTCCGCCCTGCAGGAAACGAGCGCGATCCTGAAGATCAGCTCTCCCGCGCTGAAGGAGTCTTACGAAAAGACGCTGCATCTGACAAAGGACTATTCCGCGCTGGTCTTCCAGGACCTTCCGCTGAAGGAGGACCTGAAAAAGTGGGACGAGGACGAGGGCAATCTCTATGACCTCACGGTCTCCTTAAACGGCGTGGAAAAAACGGTCTCCTTCGGGATCCGGACGCTCGGCACCGACGGCATGGGAAAACTGACGCTGAACGGGCGGACGATCTTCCTGCGCGGCGAGACGAACTGCGTCGTCTTTCCGGAGACGGGCTACGCGCCGATGGACACCGGTTCCTGGCGGAAGATCCTGAAGCAGTATCAGGCGTACGGCGTCAACTTTGTGCGCTTTCATTCGAACTGCCCGCCGGATGCGGCGTTTACGGCCGCGGACGAGATGGGCATGCTTGTGATGGCAGAGCTTTCCTGCTGGAATCCGAAGTACGCGATGGAAGAGCCGGAGGCACAGGAATACTACATGCAGGAGCTGCGTGAGATCCTTTTGACCTACGGCAATCATCCCTCATTTGTGATGCTGTCCTTCGGCAACGAGCTCTGGTGCAATGAAGACGGCCGCGCGTATATGCAGAAGATGCTGAAGACGGCGAAAAAGATCGACTCCACCAGGCTGTACACGCCGGGATCGAATGCTTTCTACGGGACGGAAGGACCGGATCCGGAAAGTGATTTCTATACGTCGTCGAATTATAAAGAATATATGCTGCGCGCGACCAGCGCCGCGGATGCGCCGGAGAGCGGGCTCCAGGGCTTTTTGAACCGCCGCTATCCGAATGCGCGGGAAAACTATAACGAAGGCATGCGGGCGCTGCGCCGCGTCTACGATAAGCCGGTCTTCGGTTTTGAAGTCGGCCAGTACGCGGTGCTGCCGGACTTTAAGGAAAAAGACCTGTTCTCCGGTTTCCTCGTGCCCGGCAATATCGAATACAGAGAACATAAGGCCATCGAAGCGGGACTGGAACCGCTGTGGCGGCGTTACATCCGCGCGAACGGGGAACTGTCGCTCCTTGCCTACCGGGCGGAGGTCGAAGCCGTGCTCCGGACCGAAGGCATGTCCGGGCTTGCACTGCTGGGACTGCAGGATTTCCCGGGACAGGGGACCGCACTTGTGGGCATGATGAACACGCACCTTCTGCCCAAGAAGTTCCCGTTCGCGGAGCCGGAACGTTTCCGGGCATTTTTCCGTCCGGTGCTTCCGCTCGTGCTCCTGGAACGCTATACCTACGAATACGGGGATATCCTCGTTGCGCGGGTCCAGGTGGCAAACTACGGCAAGGAGACGCTCTACGGACCGGTCACCTACAGCCTGACGGGCGAAGAAGTCAGACTGACCGGACGGCTGAGAGAGCGGGAGTATCCTGTGGGCCGGCTGACCGACGCCGGCGAGATCATCTGCCGGCTGAGCTCGGACAGCATGCACGATAACAGGGCCTACCGGCTGACACTGAGTGTGTCCGTTGGCAAAAACGTCAATACTTACCCCGTCTGGGTCTATCCCAAGTTTATCCCGATCTGCCCCGAGCACGTCTACGAGACCGGGGCGCTGGACCAGACGGCGGTCCGCGTGCTGAACGAGGGCGGTACGGTCTTCCTGACGCCGAAGGCGGAAAAGGAAGCGCTGCCGGGCTCGGTGAAGAGCGAGTTTACGCCGGACTTCTGGAACAAGATCAATTTCCCGTTCCAGAGCGGGACGATGGGCCAGCTGATCGAGGAGAACCATCCGGTATTCCGCTATTTCCCGACGGAGGACCATACGGACTATCAGTGGTTCTCGATGGCGTCGTCGCGGGCGGTGGTGCTCCGGCGGCCGCTGAAGTCGATCGTCACGGTCATGGACACCTGCGAGGAGCTCCGTTTCCTTTCACAGCTGTTTGAATTCCGCTGCCTGAACGGGAGCGTGCTCTTCTCCACGATGGGCTTGAAAGAGCGGATGGAATATCCGGAAGTGCGGGCGCTGCTCTCCGGTATCTACGAGTACCTGGAATCCTATGATTTTTCGCCGTCCGAGAGCATGCGTACGGAGGAGCTCCGACGCATGGTCGTGAGCAGCCTGAACTGATATGACAGGAGGTCTTCCTTGGCGGAAGAACGTCACAATATCGAGTATGAAGAACAGCGGGCTTTTTTAAGAAGACAGGCCCGTGAAGCGGAGCGGCGCGCGCATGATCCGCGGGTGATACGGCAGGAAAAGCTGGAACGGGCCGGCAGGCTCCGCGATATTCTTGCCGTGTTTACGCTGTTCTTCGTTCTTGCGGCGGTGATCGTCTTTTACGCGGAAAACTATTCCTATACGACGTATTCGCTGGATTTTGAGCTCAGCGAGGAAACGCTCACCGGCGCAAAGCTCTTTTCTTTCAAGGACGGCTGTATCGCCGTAACGCGCGACTCCGTTTCCTTCCTTTCCGGGAATACGGTGCGCTATACCAACACCTGCGCCTACCAGACGCCGGTCGTAAAGGCGGAGGGCGATTATTTCGTGGTCTTCGACCGCGGTGGTTACCAGCTCCGGATCTACGACGAAGGCGGGGTGACGGGGACGGTGCGTCTCACGCGGAAGGTCTATGCCGCGGATATCTCCGCGACCGGTGTGATCGCGGTCTTTACGGAGAGCAGTGACGCGGCGTACATTTCCTACTTTGACCGTTTCGGGAACCGGATCTCCGTGGAACTCAGGACGATCCCGGAGGAGAGCGGATATCCGCTGGATATCGACATCTCTCCGAACGGCCAGCGCCTTGCGGTGAGTTACTACGCAGCGGAGGGCGGCACCGGCTCAAGCCGGCTCATGGTCTATGATTTTGAGCATGGAAAAGCAGACGAGCAGTACGCGATCTACCGTACTTCGGATGAAGATACCGACGATATCGTCTTCCTGAACGACGTCTGCTTTGTTTCCGACACGCAGCTTTACGCCGTCGGGGAAGATACGCTGTTCTTCCTGACCCTGGATGCCTCGGGCAATGTGACGGTGAAAAAACATACGCCTGCGGATCCGATCGTTTCGGTCTTTACCGCAGGGACCAGGCTCGGTACGGTCATGGAGTCGGGGGTCACCCGCCACTGCCGGATCTACCGGGAAAACGGCGAGGTCTACAGTGATTTCCAGGTGCCTGCTTCTTTCCGGCACCTTGCGGCCAACGCCCGCTACCTCGCCTTTACGGACGGGACGGAAGTGAGCTTCTACAACCTGTCCGGCAGAAAACGCTATGAAGGCGCGCTGACGGACGAAGTGGATTCCGTGGTCCTTACGGGACGGCGGAGCCTGCTCGTCAGCACCGGCGCGTTTTTACAGAAAATAACGCTAAAATAAGGAGATGCTGTCTATGCAGAGTATTGAACAGCAGGCGGTCAACGCCATACGCGTTTTATCGGCAGATGCCATCGAGAAAGCGAAGTCCGGACATCCCGGCCTGCCGCTCGGCACGGCTGCCGCGGCTTATGAGCTCTTTGCACACCGGCTGAAGCACAATCCCAAGGATCCGGAGTGGGCGGACAGAGACCGCTTCATTCTTTCCGGCGGCCACGGATCGATGCTTCTTTACTCCCTGTTCCACCTGTTTGGCTACGGGGACCTTTCGATTGAGGAGATCAAGCGTTTCCGCCAGCTCGGATCGCTGACGCCCGGCCATCCGGAATACCGTCATACGGTCGGCGTGGAAGCGACCACCGGTCCGCTCGGCGCCGGCATGGCGATGGCGGTCGGCATGGCGATCGCGGAACGGCACCTTGCGGCGGAATTCAACCGTGAAGGCTTCCCGGTCGTGGACCACTATACCTACGCGCTCGGCGGCGACGGCTGCATGATGGAAGGCATTACCGCGGAAGCATTTTCGCTCGCCGGCACGCTGAAGCTCTCTAAGCTGATCATCCTCTATGATTCCAACCGGATCACGATCGAAGGCTCCACGGATATCGCGTTTACCGAAAACGTACAGAAGCGGATGGAAGCTTACGGCTTCGGCCTCTTCGACGTTGCGGATGGCAATGATCTTGACGCGATCGGCAAGGCGATCGAGGCAGCGAAGGCCGACACCGAGCGTCCTTCCTTCATTACGATCCACACGCAGATCGGCTACGGCTGCCCGAAGAAGATGGGCACTGCAGCGGCCCACGGCGAACCGCTCGGCGCGGACAACATCCTCGAGATGAAGGAATTCCTTGAGTGGCCGTCCAAAGAACCGTTCTTCGTGCCGGAAGAAGTGTATGAGCATTACCGGAAGATCACGGAAGGCCTTGCAGCGCCGGAGGAAGAATGGAAGGCGCTCTTTGCCCGCTACCGCGAGACCTATCCGGAGCTTTCCGAAAAGTGGGACCTTTACCACGACAGGAGCCGCGTCGCGGAACTGATCGACAACGAGACCTTCTGGCAGGGCATCGAGAAGCCCGAAGCGACCCGGAACCTTTCCGGCGCCGTCATCAACCGCGTGAAGGACATGCTCCCGCAGTTAATCGGCGGTTCCGCCGACCTTGCGCCGTCCAATAAGACCAATATGAAGGGCGAGGCGGACTTCTCCGCTGCGGATTACGCCGGCCGCAACATGCACTTCGGTATCCGCGAGCTCGCGATGACCGCGATCGGCAACGGCATGACGCTGCACGGCGGCCTCATCCCGTACGTCGCGACCTTCTTCGTCTTCAGTGATTACACGAAACCCATGGCTCGTCTTTCAGCCATCATGGGCGTGCCGCTGATCTACGTCTTCACGCATGATTCGATCGGTGTCGGCGAAGACGGCCCGACGCACGAACCCATTGAGCAGGCCGCGATGTGGCGGGCACTGCCGAACTTCCATCTCTTCCGTCCGGCGGACGCGACGGAGACGAACGCCGCATGGTTCAGCGCGCTGACCTCTGAAAAGACGCCGACCGCGCTGGCGCTGACCCGCCAGAACCTGCCGCAGCTCGAAGGCTCCTCCAGGGAAGCGCTGAAGGGCGGCTATATCCTGCAGGATGCGGACAAGGAAGAAGCCGATGCGATCATCATCGCTTCCGGTTCTGAAGTGTCGCTCGCCGTGGAAGCGAAGAAGCTGCTGAAGGAAGAGGGCATCGACGTCCGCGTCGTCTCCATGCCCTGCCTGGACCTCTTCAAAGAGCAGGATCCCGCGTATATCGAGAAAGTCCTGCCGAAGAAGATCCGCCGCCGCGTGGCGGTCGAAGCACTTGCCGGTTTCGGCTGGGGCGATATCGTCGGCCTGGACGGCAAGGTGATCGCGATGGAGGGCTTCGGCGCATCCGGCCCGTACAGTGAACTCTTCCCGTTCTTTGGGTTCACCAAGGAAGCCGTGAGAGACGCGGTGAAGGAACTCTTTTAAGTACAGAAATTAAAAAACTGCAATATAAACAGGGAGGAATTTAAGTTATGATCGTCAGTGCAGCAGAAATGGTAGCAAAGGCGCGCAGAGAGCATTATGCGATCGGTGCGTTCAACACAAACAACCTGGAATGGACCAAGTGCATCCTGACCGCGGCCGAGGAAGCCAAGGCGCCGGTCATGATCCAGTGCTCTGAAGGCGCAGCCAAGTACATGGGCGGCTTCAAGGTCGTCGCAGACCTGGTCCGCGACCTTCACGACGCCATGGGAATTACCGTTCCGGTCGCGATCCATCTGGATCATGGTACCTTCGAAGGCGCAAAGGCCTGCATCGAAGCCGGATTCACCTCCGTCATGTTCGACGGCTCTCATTACGATTTTGAAGAGAACATGGAAAAGTCCAAAGAGATCATCCGCATCGCGCATGAGAAGGGCATTTCCGTGGAATGTGAAGTCGGCGGCATCGGCGGTACCGAGGACGGCGTGACCTCGAACGGCGAGCTTGCGGATCCCAAGGAGTGCGCGGCAGTCGCGGCGCTCGGCGTCGATTTCCTGGCGGCCGGCATCGGCAACATCCACGGCGTCTATCCGGCAGACTGGGCAGGACTCAACTTTGAGCGTCTGAACGAGATCGATCAGGCGGTGGAAGGCAAGCCCCTCGTCCTTCACGGCGGCAGCGGCATCCCCTTCGAGCAGACCTCCAAGGCCATCACGATGGGCGTTTCCAAGATCAACGTGAACACCGA
>CADBQM010000386.1 GCA_902796795.1 uncultured Eubacteriales bacterium | reverse complement strand
GGTTTTCCTGCCGCGCGCCTGAAAGAAGACCGGCCTTCCGGCCGGAGAAATTGAGGGATAAAGATGATTTCTGCATCGATCGACAAACTGATCCGTTACGGGAATATCACAGGCCTGCTTCCGGAGGCGGAGAATACCTACGCCAGGAACCAGCTCCTGTACCTGCTCGGTGAAGACGATTACGAAGAAACGGAAACGCCGGACGTCAAGGAAGAAGATCTGGAAGATATCCTGAAGGAACTGCTGGACTTCGCGGCGGAGAAGGGCCTTCTTCCCGCGGATTCCACGACCTACCGGGATCTTTTTGATACGCAGCTCATGAACTGCATCATGCCGCGTCCGAAGACCGTACAGGACGAGTTCTACCGCCTGTACGCGGAAGACCGGAAGGCCGCGACCGACTGGTTCTACAAGTTCAGCCGGGACACGGACTACATCCGCCGCTACCGGATCAAAAAAGACATGCACTGGGAGACGGACTCTCCCTACGGGCCGATCGAGATCTCCATCAACCTGTCCAAGCCGGAAAAGGATCCGAAGGCGATCGCCGCGGCCAAGACCATGAAGGCAAGCGCTTATCCGAAGTGCCTGCTCTGCCGCGAGAACGAAGGCTATGCCGGCCGGGTCAATCATCCTGGCCGTGCGAACCACCGCATCATCCCGATGACGCTCGCCGGTGCCGACTGGGGCTTCCAGTATTCGCCCTACGTCTACTATAACGAGCACTGCATCCTCTTCAATATGTCACATGTGCCGATGAAGGTGGAGCGGGAGACCTTCAACAAGCTGTTAAGCTTCGTGGAAGCGATGCCGCATTACATGCTCGGTTCCAACGCAGACCTGCCGATCGTCGGCGGTTCCATCCTGTCCCACGACCATTACCAGGGCGGCCGCCACGACTTCCCGATGGCAAAGGCGGCGATCGCGGAAGAAGTGGAGATCCCGGGCGCGCCCGGCGTAAAGGCCGGTATCGTGAACTGGCCGCTGACCGTTATCCGCTTAAGCGGGACGGACAAGGAAGCGATGATCGACGCTGCGGACCGCATCCTCACCGCCTGGAGAGGCTACAGCGATCCGGATTTCGGCATCTTTGCGGAAACGGAGAACGAGCCGCACAATACGATCACCCCGATCGCCCGGATGAAGGACGGCGCGTTTGAACTGGACCTCGTGCTCCGGAACAACCGGACCACGGAAGAGCGCCCGCTCGGCATCTTCCATCCGCGCCCGGAATACCACCATATCAAGAAAGAAAACATCGGCCTCATCGAGGTCATGGGCCTTGCGATCCTGCCCGCGCGCTTAAAGGCAGAACTGGCGGCGCTGGAAGAGTGCCTGCTGGCCGGCAAGGATCCCGCGGAGGATCCGGCGCTCGCCATCCACGCCGACTGGGCGAAGGAGATCGCAAAGAAATATACCCTCACGAAGGAAAACGCAGCCGGGATCCTTCAGCAGGAAGTCGGCCAGGTCTTCGTACATGTACTCGAAGACTGCGGCGTCTATCCGGCGACGGAAGAGGGCCGCAACGGCGTGAAGAAGTTCCTGAAGGTACTGGAATAAAAACAGCTCCGCCGGCGTCATATGCCGGCGGGGAAAGAGGAAAGAATGGCAAAGAAAACTTATTACATCACCACCGCGATCGCCTATACCTCGGGCAAGCCGCACATCGGCAACACCTACGAGATCATCCTCGCGGATTCGATCGCGCGTTTTAAGCGGCTGGAGGGCTACGACGTCCGCTTCCAGACCGGGACCGACGAGCACGGCCAGAAGATCGAGGACCGCGCGGCGATGAACGGCATGACGCCGAAGCAGTTCGTGGACGAGACCGCCGGCGAGATCAAGCGGATCTGGGACCTGATGAACACTTCCTACGACCGTTTCATCCGCACGACGGACGAAGACCACGAGAAGATCGTCCAGAAGATCTTCAAAAAGCTCTACGAGCAGGACGATATCTACAAGGGCGAGTACGAAGGCATGTACTGCAAGGAGTGCGAGTCCTTCTATACGCCTTCCCAGGTCAAGGATGGCAAGTGCCCTGAGTGCGGCTTCCCCGTGCATCCCGCAAAGGAAGAAGCGTACTTCCTGCGCATGAGCAAGTATGCGGACCGCCTGATCGAGCACATCAACACGCATCCGGAGTTCATCCAGCCGGTGTCCAGGAAGAATGAGATCATGAACAACTTCCTGCTGCCGGGCCTGCAGGATCTCTGTGTCTCCAGGACTTCGTTCAAATGGGGCATCCCGGTCGACTTTGACCCGAAGCATGTGATCTACGTCTGGATCGACGCGCTGTCGAATTATATCACCGGCCTTGGATATCATCTGGACGAACCGGCGGACGAACTGTACGAAAAGTACTGGCCGGCGGACGTGCACCTGATCGGCAAGGACATCCTGCGTTTCCATACGATCTACTGGCCGATCATGCTCATGGCG
>CADBQM010000385.1 GCA_902796795.1 uncultured Eubacteriales bacterium | reverse complement strand
GTTGCTAAGCGGGACGTTGGCGGTGATCTCGGCAGTGCCGGGACGCACCTCCGTGCCGCAGATCATGCCGCGGCGGGCGTTCAGATCGCCCATCACGTCGCCCATATAATCGTCCGGCGCCGTCACGACGACCTTCATGATGGGCTCCAAGAGCGTAGGACCTGCCTTCTCGCAGGCTTCCTTGAAAGCCATGGAACCGCAGATCTTGAACGCCAGCTCCGAGGAGTCTACCTCGTGGAAGCTGCCATCTAAGAGGGTAACCTTGACGTCCACGACCTGATACCCTGCCAGCACACCGGCCTGCATCGCACCCTGGATACCCTGATCGACGCAGGGGATGAACTCCTTGGGGATGGCGCCGCCGACGATCTTGTTCTCGAACTCATAGCCCTTGCCGGACTCGTTGGGTTCCACAGTCAGCTTGACGTGGGCGAACTGGCCCTTGCCGCCGGTCTGACGGACGTAGCGGGTGTCCACGGTGGCAGGCTTGGTGATGGTCTCCTTGTAGGAAACCTGGGGCTTGCCCACGTTGGCCTCTACCTTGAACTCACGCAGCAGGCGGTCGACGATGATCTCCAGATGGAGCTCGCCCATGCCGGCGATGATGGTCTGCCCGGTCTCCTTGTCCGAATGCGCCCGGAAGGTCGGGTCTTCTTCGGCAAGCTTCGCGAGCGATTCACCGAGCTTCTGCTGGCCCGCTTTGGAAGTGGGCTCAATCGCAAGCTCGATGACCGGCTCCGGAAACTCCATGGATTCCAGGATGACGGGATGGGCCTCGTCGCAGATCGTGTCGCCGGTGGTCGTGAGCTTTAAGCCGACGGCCGCGGCGATATCACCGGAGTAGACCCGGTCGATCTCCTGCCGCTTGTTGGCATGCATCTGCAGGATACGTCCGACGCGCTCTTTCTTGTCCTTGGTCGCGTTCAGGATGTAGGAGCCGGATTCCAGCGTTCCCGAATAGACACGGATGAACGCCAGCTTGCCGACGTAGGGGTCGGTCATGATCTTGAACGCAAGCGCCGCGAAGGGCTCGTCGTCCGAAGAATGCTTTTCGACCTCGTTCCCGTTTAAGTCCACACCCTTGATCGCCGGAATGTCCAGCGGTGAAGGCATGTACTCCAGGATCGCGTCCAGCAGCTTCTGCACACCTTTGTTTCTGTAGGCACTGCCGCAGCAGACCGGAATGGCACGGCATTCACAGGTCGCCTTGCGGAGCGTGGCCTTCATGACCTCGACGGAAGGGATCTCCCCCTCCAGGTACATCATGGTCAGATCGTCGTCCAGCTCGCAGATCTTCTCGATGAGTTCGTCGCGGTAAAGCGCCGCTTCGTCTTCCATTCCCTGAAGGTCATCCGTGACCGTGACGTCATCGCCCTTGTCGTCATTGAAGATATAGGCCTTCATCTCGAACAGGTCGATGATGCCCTTGAAGCTGTCCTCTTTGCCGATGGGCAGCTGCAGCATGATCGCGTTTTTCTTTAAGCGGTTCCGGATCTGTTCCACAGCACCGAAAAAGTTCGCGCCGAGGATATCCATTTTGTTGATGAACGCCATACGGGGCACGTTGTACGTGTCGGCCTGGCGCCAGACGTTTTCCGACTGCGGCTCAACGCCGCCCTTGGCACAGAAAACGCCGACAGCGCCGTCCAGCACACGCAGTGAACGTTCTACTTCCACCGTGAAGTCCACGTGGCCGGGGGTGTCGATGATGTTGATGCGGTGCTCTAAAGCGCCCGGCATCGGCTTCATCTCCTTTTCCAGCGTCCAGTGGCAGGTCGTGGCGGCGGAAGTAATGGTGATGCCGCGCTCCTGCTCCTGCTCCATCCAGTCCATGGTCGCAGTGCCTTCGTGCGTATCACCGATCTTGTAATTGATGCCCGTATAGTAAAGAATGCGTTCCGTCAGAGTCGTCTTACCGGCATCGATGTGCGCCATGATGCCGATATTTCTTGTTCTTTCCAGCGGATATTCTCTACCCATAATGTTTTTCTCTCCTCTTAAAATGCAGCCGGCTTAGAAGCGATAGTGGGCAAATGCCTTGTTCGCGTCAGCCATACGGTGCATCTCTTCTTTTCTCCTCACGGAGCCGCCGGTGGAGTTCGCTGCATCCATGATCTCGCCGGCCAGGCGCTGTTCCATCGTCTTCTCGCCGCGGCTGCGGGAGAAGTTGGTCATCCAGCGCAGTGCAAGCGTCTGACGGCGCTCCGGCTTGACCTCGATCGGCACCTGGTAGGTGGCGCCGCCGACACGCTTCGCCTTGACTTCCAGGACAGGCATGATGTTGTTCATGGCGTCCTCGAAAACGTCAAGCGCTGGCTTTCCGGTCTTCTCTTCTACGATGGCAAACGCACCGTAGACGATCTTCTGTGCAACGCCCTTTTTGCCGTCCAGCATAATGTTGTTGATCAGCTTGGTGACAACGACATTATTGTACAGCGGGTCCGCTAATACGTCTCGTTTCTGAGTATGTCCCTTTCTTGGCACGTTACTTCCCTCCTTAACATCTTGTGGCTTATGAAAAGCCCCGTTAATTCATCGGTACTCGCAGTTTAAACTGTGTTCGCGCGTTAATTCTTGTATATCTACAACCATTGATGAAAACAGAATGCCGCACTTTGTTCCGATTTAATGATTAACTGAAATTACTTCTTTGCAGCGGTCTTCTTGGGTCTCTTCGCGCCGTATTTGCTGCGGGCCTGCTTACGGTTCGCAACACCGGCGGTATCCAGCGTTCCGCGGATGATGTGATAACGGGTACCGGGCAGGTCCTTGACACGGCCGCCGCGTACCAGCACCACGCTGTGCTCCTGAAGGTTGTGGCCTTCGCCGGGAATATAGCTGGTGACCTCGATACCGTTAGAAAGACGGACTCTCGCGATCTTACGAAGCGCGGAATTCGGCTTTTTCGGAGTGGCAGTCTTAACGGCGGTGCAAACGCCGCGCTTCTGCGGAGAAGAAGTATCGATCGCACGCTTTTTGATGGAGTTGAATCCTCTCTGAAGCGCCGGAGCGGTGGACTTTTTCTCGGAAGTCTCTCTGCCCTTTCTCACTAACTGGTTAAATGTAGGCATTCTTTTTCCTCCTGTTTTACTTGGTTTTTCACGCAGAAAAGCCCGGTTGTCGGCATTTTATGCGCATGAAAAATGAGGTGCGGTAAGAAGCCGCACCTCGTCATTATAACAAAAAGCCTTGAATTGTCAAGCATTTTCAAGCGTTCCCGCCACTTTTGAGCACTTTCCCCAAAAGGATGCGGCATACGTGAAAAACCATGGGTGATTTGCAGACTCGCCGCCTGTTTTACTGCTGCGGAACTCCCTTCCAGGGGTTAAGATCCCGCGAGCAAAAGATCCCTTCTGTATAGAACACCGTATCCACAGATCTGGTCAGCCGATAGGCGCTTTCCTTCAGTTCTCTTCTGCTCAGCTC
>CADBQM010000384.1 GCA_902796795.1 uncultured Eubacteriales bacterium | reverse complement strand
CGCGGAAAAGAGGAGGAACAGGACCGGCAGCACAAGAAGGATCAGGACGCCGTAGGCGATGTAGCCCATGCCGAAGGCGACGCCCGCGCTCATTGCGATCAGGATCGACGCCAGTTCGTCCGCCGAGCCCTGCGCGGAACGGAAGCGGATCAGGGCGAACGCGCCGCCGAACGCGACACCGGCCCCGATGTTGCCGCTTACGAAGGTGATCACGGTCGCGATCGTAAATGGGAGGATCGCATTGACGATGAAGAAACGCTTCGTAGAACGGACCTTAAAAGACATGATCCAGGCGAAGACCGCCCCGGAAAGCAGCGATGCCGCTGCCATGATCAAAAACTCAGTGACTGTCACTGAAGCGGAATAGATCGAACCAAACATTGTATTCACCCTGCCCTTTCCTGTGTAAAGGCGCCCGCAAGCTGCCTTTTGTATGCTTCTCCGTACTTGGAAAAACTGTTCTTGTACATCTTCCCCTCACTCAGGATCGCGGTCAGCCAGAGGGGCATGGCCTGCTGGACCTTGATCTCCAGGATCGTATATCCTCCCGGAAGCAGCAGCGTCCCGTCCATATTCGTCGTCAGGTCCAGGGCTTCTGTCCGGTAGCGCGGCCGCTCGTCGATCGTCAGCCGCAGGTCCCCGCCCGGTTCAAAATAGGCCGTCCGGTCATAAATGATCAGGCACGCGGGCACCAGTTTTTTATAGTAATCGCGGAAGTAGACGATCTCGTTGTTGATCTGTCCGCCGCCGCAGATATTTCCGTCACCGCCGAAGAACTTCTGTACCAGCGGGACCGTGGTCTGCACCCGGCGTTTGTAGACGATGCCGTCGGTCTTCCGTTTCAGTTCCAGATACACCGGCGAAGAATCGGTCGCAAGTCCGTAGGAACGGAGCCGCATCTTCTCTTTGAACGCCGGCTTCTCGATCGAAGCCCGGACCAGCCGGTAATCCGGCGTATCGTAATAGAGGGATGCGATCTGCGTCTCTCCATAGGCGTCGGGCTCCATATGCCCTTTCAGCCGTTCTTTCAGGAATTCCGTCTGTTCATGACTCAGCAGGTACTTGAGTTCATACCGCTTCATGACGACGATTGGTGCTTTTCCTTCTGCCATCAGGACCGCCTCCTTTCCGGGAGCGACAGGCTGAGTTTTACGGTGAACCTGCCTCCCATCACTTTCGCGGAAACTCTCCCGCCCATTTCCAGGACCTTGTCCCGGACGTAGGAGAGCCCCAGGCCAGCGCCCTCTGTTCCTTCCGCGTTCGAAAGCCGTGTGAAACGGTCGAAAGCCTGCGGGTATTCTCCGTCGGGGAGTTCTGTATCATTTTCCGTCTCGATCACAAGACGTCCGTTTTCCGTCCGCAGCCGGAGGACCGCTTCTGTTTCCGCAAAGCGGGCCGCATTCAGAAGGAGCTCGTCGACGATCCGGCGGTACGTTTCCGGCTCGCCTGCTGCCCGGACGTCTTCTTCGATCTCCGTCTTCAGGACGGTATTCTTATCACTGAAAAGTGCCTGCCTGTCTTCCGCACCCGCTTTCACCAGCGCCGTGAGGGGGGAGTCGGCCGTTTCTTTTTCTTCGTCGAAAACGGCATAGGCGCCGAGGGTGCGGACCAGGTTCTTCATTTTGCCGATCTGGCGGTTGATGGCCTGCGTCTGTTCGCTGCTGCCATGCGCACGCTCTAAAAGCTCGGTGTCCGCGCTGATGATCGTGAGCGGGACTTTAAACTCCTTCTCCGCACTGCTTAAAAAGTTCTTCTGCCTGCGGTCCGCTTCCTCGAGCGGGCGGAACAGCCGGCGGCTCACAAAGATCAGGAGCACGGCTCCGAGAAGAAGGGCTATCCCTTCGCCGATCAGGGAGATGATCAGGATCCGGTAAGCCGGGAGCATTTCCCGGGCCTGGTCGACGACGGTCACGTACGTCGTATTGTTAAAGCGGTAGATGCGGTAGCGGTATGTGCCGCGCGTCCAGCCGGACAGGCTCTCATCCACGGTTTCGCCGCCGGCTGTTTTCTTCAGCAGTTCCTTTGCCCAGGAGGCGGCCTCCTGCTCGCTGACGGCCGTGATATTGTAGGTGATGAGCGCCGCGTTTCCGCTGTTATCCACGGTGACCGTAAAGTAGCGGAGCGACGGTCCCATATCCGGAGACTCCGGTCCCATCGGGCCGAAACGGCTTTCTGCCGGCATCCCGTTCGACATCCGGAGGTCCTTTTTCAGCATTCCGTGATTCGTCTCGATCTCTTCGGTGACCCGGTCCGCGTCCGCCGCTGCCATTGTGAAGCTGACGGCGTTGATCACGCCAAGGAGGGATGTCAGCAGCACAAAAATGGCAAGCATGGCGGCAAGGAGGAATTTCACTCTGGCTTTTTTCATTTTGCGTCCTCCTTCACGGCTTCCCGTACCAGGCTGCGCATTTCCGCTGGCCCGAAGGGAAAATACAGATAAGCGGCGACTTTTTCTTCTTTAAAACGTTCCTCGATCTTCTTTCCGTCTCCGGAGAGGACCGCTGCCGGCACACCTTCTTCATTCAGGTGGCGGACGATGCGGACGCTGTCGATCCGCGGAAGATCGGAATTCAGGAGCACCAGGTCGAAGCGGCTCCCTGCCGTTTTTGTGATGACCTGCGTTCCGTCGAACGCAGTCTCGACCTCGTGTCCGTCGATCTCCAGAATCTTTCCGTAGCTTGTAAGGAAATCCCGGTCGGGATCTGCTAACAGGATCTTCATTTCAGCCTCCTTCTATTTCAGCTTTTATTCTGCCGTCCGGCGTCAATAAAAAAGCGAACCATCTTCTGATGGTCCGCATTATAAAAAGAAGTCCTTAAAACTTTCTGAAAGGATTTAAATTTTTGAAAAAATATTTATTACCGGCTTCTCAGCCGGTCTTTTTCCGGATATTATACTCCGCCCGCCAGCTCGTCGAGGGTCTTCTCGAAACTGTCCGCAAACTCCACTAAGAAGACGTCCAGCTCCGGCAGCGCCATCTCGTCCAGCTGTTTCCGAATCGACGCTTTCGCGCTCTTAAACTCCGCGTTGCCGTATTTCAGTTCTTCCACGCATTTGATGTAGGCGCTCAATTTGTCCGCCGCCTTGACGATCCGGTATTCGCGGGTCCCGGTATCCGGCTTCACGTAGGGCACAAAGCCTTCCCGCAGGTCTTCCGGGATCTCCGAAAGCAGTTTCTCCGCCGCCACGTCCTCGATCGCGTGGAAGGCGTCCCGGATCGCCGGGTTGTCGTATTTCACCGGCGTCGCAAGGTCCCCGGTCAGCACCTCCGAAATATCGTGGTAGGCCGCGATGAGTGCCACCTTTCCCTCGTCGACCGCTGCGGCAAAGTGTCTGTTTGCGATCACTGCGAGCGCATGCGCCAGGAAAACGACCTGCATGCTGTGTTCCATATCGTTTTCCGTGCGGGTGTTGTGCATCAGGCCCCAACGGTCGATGTACTTCATCCGGTTTAAATAGGCAAAAAAGCTGTTGCTCATAAGTTATGCTTCCGCTCCTTCTCCGTTGATCCGGAGTACTTTCTGGATCTCCCGGACGTTTACTTCGCGGGTCCCGCACTTCTTATCGCTCATCTGGACCGCCGCAAGACCGGCCGCGTGACCCATCGCCATGCAGATCCGCATCACGCGGTAGGAGGCGTGTGCCCGGTGATCGCCGGAGATCGAGCGCCCCGCGACAAGGAGGTTGTCAAAGCCCTTCGGGCAGAGGCTGCGGTACGGGATCTCGTAAGGCAGCTCTTCATAGGGACAGCCTTCCGTCTCCGACTGGCCGGCGCCGTCCGGATTGTGGATGTCGATACAGAAATGGGCGTCCTCGACGACGGCGTCGTCAAAGCGCTTTCCTTCAAACAGGTCTTCCACCTTCAGCTCGTAGTCGCCGATGATCCTGCGGGATTCCCGGATCCCGGCGGTCACGGCACTGCCGTTCACGCGGATATTTTCAAAACCCGGGATGTTCTTTTTGAGAAAACGGACGACCGAGACGATCTGTTCGCGGAGCGCGTACTCCGCGGGGAACAGCTGCTCCGGGGAAAGCGGGTCGACCTTATTCTGCTGCGTAGCGTTGACCATGCGCTCGCCCTTTTTCCCGGTGGCGTAGAGCCGCACGATATTGATGGACGGCGGCAGTTCCCCGCTTTCACAGGCCTTGTGGCAGAGGTCCAGGTATTCCTTCCCGTTCGGAAGCACCGTGTAATGCTCCTCATGCTCGCAGAGGAGACCGTAGTCCGGCTCGATGCCTTCGATCGTGAACATCGTGGATACCGGCTGTACCAGCCCGTCTCCTTCCCGGCCGATCGCGAATTCAGCGCCCGCAAGCGCGGAAAGATTGCCGTCACCGGTCGTATCCAGGTAAGCGTCGGCCGTAAAATAAAGCGGATTACCCTGGCAGGAAGCCACGATCTTCGTGATACTCCGCCCTTCCTTTTCAACGCGGATCACCTGTGTCTGCAGGTACACCCGTACCCCCGCTTCCTGCAGCATCTCCGCAAGAACCGCCTTCGCGGATTCCACCGGCGTCATAAAGGACGTATATTTGAGAACTCGTTCTTCGATCTCGTTCCCGATATTCGGATTTCCCACCGTACCTAAAAACGGGCGGACGTAGGTGGCCGTCATGCCGCCGCCGACCATACCATAGCGTTCCAGGAGCACGACGTCCTTTCCTTCTCTTGCCGCCGCAATGGCAGCCGCGATCCCGGCAGCGCCCGCACCGGCGATCAGGATATCACTTCGAATCACAACGGTTTCACTCATTTCTTTTCCGTCTTCTTCTTAAAAATGTAACTCCGGAACAGCACGAACTGCAGTACCAGGAAAAATGCCGCCAGGATGATCATGGTCAGGACCGGCTTTTCCGGCGCCAGCGTCGCAAGCAGCATCATCGGGAAGCCGAGGGCGATCGCCGGGAAGTTCTGGTAGACCATATTGTCCGCCGCAGGAGTCCTGAAATCGCCGTCGATCTCGCGGAGCAGGATGATGCCCGTGCTTGCCGTGCCCGTCAGCATCCCGTACATCATCAGGAACTGCTCCTCCACATAATTCGGGAACAGCTTCTTTGCGATGATCCGGTTGTAAAAATAGGTCAGGACCGCGCCGACGACCCCGAGGATCAGGATCACGCCCCAGTAATTCTCCAGGACGGAAAGGCGGATCGCCGCAATACCAGCAACGACCATGACGTCAAAAAAGAAATTACCCGCGCGCGTCATCAGGAAATCGTTGCGGTATTCCTTTTTAATAATGTTTGCTTTCTTCAGCAGTGTGATCAGCCCTTTGATAAGGGTCGCGGAAAGCACGCCTAAGAGGAAGTTGAAACCGTAAACGACGGCCCGCATCCCGGGCAGCAGCCGGCCGAGGAGCATCATCAGCAGGTAAGCCAACAGGTAGGCTAAGAAGATCAGCGCGACCTGCAGCGTCATCTTGTCGATGCTGCCCTGCATCGGGACTTCGTTTTCCTTCTGGATATCTTCGGAACGAAGCGTTTCATCGCCGAGCATATTCACTTTGATGCGCCCGCGCCTTCTCAGGATGTTCAGGTGAATGACGCCGCCGATCGAAGCGGAAAGGAACCCGAGCGCCGCGATCGTCAGGCCGAAGCTCTTGCCGCCCGTAAAGCCGTAAGACGACTCATAGATGCCGCCGTAGTTCAGCGCCTGGCCGGTACCCTG
>CADBQM010000383.1 GCA_902796795.1 uncultured Eubacteriales bacterium | reverse complement strand
GTGGTCAGGTTCGCGTTCGCGACCGAGGAGAAGGTCGAAGCCGACGGATAGGAGAGCCAGGCACCGTCGTTCTTGGTGCGCAGCGTCGTCTTTTCCACCCGGTAGAAGCCGTTTGGATCCCCTTCACCCTCGCGGATCTCCTGCATGATCGCGCGGGTGCCGCTGTCAAAGGAAGTATAGTCGTTGCGGTTGACGGTCGGGACCGAGGTCACGCCGGTATTGATGCAGGATTCGATGGCGGCCAGCGTGAGCAGCATGACGACCAGGATATCGCGGTAGATGCGGCCTTTCCTGTAGGCATAGGCCAGCAGCACGTAGAGGATCATGAAGACCGCACTGACGTAGAAGGTATAAATGTGATAATATTCCGTATCGGTCTGCAGCTTTTCGGCAGCGATGACGAAGCCGAGCGCGAAGATCATGACGAGCGTGATCTCGCGGAAGGAGCGGTCCTTCAGGCCCAGGAAGCCGCGGTAGCTCATCACGAGCAGCAGGAAGATATAGATGAAAGCCTGCCGGCACGGGAGCGAGTTCGGGATGTGCATCACATGCCAGATATAGTCCATCGACCGGGTCGAGAAACTGAAATAGAAGAAGACCAGGAGGATCGTATAACCGATCTTTTCCCGGAGCAGGATCTTTTTGTTCAGGTAATAGAAGGGCAGCAGCAGGAAGACCGCGACGCCGCAGTAGATGTTCGGCCAGTGGTCGAGGCCGGTGTGGACGTCTACGTTGATGAGATGGCGGGACATCATGTCAAAGACGGAGAAATAGCTGTACCATTCGAACTTGAAGCTGTTTTCGGCCGAAGCCGTCATATGGAAGTACGAGATGTACGGGATCAGGTACATGGAGGAGAATACGACCGCGAGCGCCGTATAGCCGGCGAACTTCGCGAACTTCTTCCCGAAATCCACCCGCATCTCTTTTTCGGTGCCGAGCAGGAAGAAGCAGTAGATAAAGATGCCCATGCAGACCATGATCGCGATATAGTAGTTGGACAGGATCGTGAGGCCGAGTGTAAAGCTGTAAAGCAGGCCCTTACCTTCCTTGAACAGGCGTTCCAGGCCGAGCAGCACGAGCGGGAAGAGCCAGATGCAGTCCAGCCACATCACGTTCCACTGATAAGCCGCCATATAGCCGGAGAGCGCGTAGAAGATACCGAAGAAAACGGCGGGATACGCGGCAAGCCCGTGCTTTAAGTGCCGGCGGTTCAGATAATAGGTCATCGTCACGGATGAGAAGCCGAGCTTTGTCAGGATCATCAGCGTCACGAATTCGATGATGTATTTCTGCGGGCAGAGTGCCGTGAGTATGTTCAGGGGACTGGCCAGATAGTACGCGGAAAGCGCCCAGAAATTGGTCCCGCCGCCGATGTTCCAGGAATACTCCAGGGAGCCGCCCGTGGAGAATTTCAGCTTCAGTTCCTGGAAGAACGGCGCATACTGGTGATAAAGGTCCGTACGGAGAAAGCAGCGCTCGCCGAAAGGCCAGATACCGCGCTGCATGAAGATGATGAGCATCACGAGGACCGGGATGAAAAAGGCGAGCAGGTAGGGCGCCGTGTTTCTCAGACGGAATCTCTCCCGGTCAAATCGGAAAAAAGCTTTGAGTGCTTTCATTGTTCAGGATCCTTTTTCTTAAAGATAATGAACTTGCTTGCAAGATAGTTGGCGATCAGTACGAAGATGTTCGACAGCAGTTTGAAGAGCGGTTCGTTGAGACCGAGGACCGCTACCGTCACGTAGACGAACAGGGTGTCGAACCCCAGCGAGATGAGCCGGGCCGCGACGAAGGGGATCAGCTCTTTAAAAAGGACCTTCACGTGGAAGTCCGGGCTTTCAAAAACAAAGATCTTATTGGTGAAAAAAGCGAAGAGGACGGCGGCGATCCAGGCAACGACCTGGGCGAGGATGATGTCGACCCCGTTCTCCCCGAAACGCGGCATCAGGAAATAAACGACGTAGTTGACGACCGTCGTCAGTACGCCGCAGATGATGTACATGATCATCTC
>CADBQM010000382.1 GCA_902796795.1 uncultured Eubacteriales bacterium | reverse complement strand
TGACAGAAGAACAGCAGAGCGTGATCGATTTCCGGAACGGAAGTCTGCTGGTCTCTGCGGCCGCGGGCAGCGGCAAGACGGCGGTGCTGATCGAACGGATCCTGAAATTGATCTCCGATCCTGCGGCACCGGTGGACGTGGACCGGCTGCTCGTCGTGACCTTTACGCGCGCAGCAGCGGCGGAAGTCAAGGAGCGTCTGTATAAGGCGATCCGCGGGCGCCTGGACCTGGAACCCGGGAACCGGCAGCTCCGGCGGCAGCTGAAGCTCCTTGACAAGGCGGAAGTCTCCACGATCGACAGCTTCTGCAGCAATTTCCTGAAGAGCCATTTCCACGAGATCGGGCTGGATCCGGCTTTCCGCGTGGCGGAGACCAACGAAGCGGAGCTTCTGAAGAGCGACGTCTTTGCCGCCATGATCGAAGAAGAGTACCAGAAAGGCGAAGAAGCCTTTATCGACTTTACCGAGGACTTTTCCACGGGCCGTTCGGATGAACAGATCGAAAAGACGATCCTCCGGCTCCACGCATTCTCCGAGAGCGCTCCATGGCCGGAGGAATGGCTGAAGAACTGCGTCCGGGTCTACGAGACGCCGGAAGACGGCAGCGCGCCCGCCTGGCGCAGCTGGTATACGAGGCAGCTTCTGCAGCGGACGGAGGAACTCACACGGGAGTATGAAAACTATCTTGCGCGTTATCAGGATGCGCCGGGCTATGAGAAGCTGGCAAAGAGATACGAAGAGGACCTGAAGGGACTCAAGACGCTCACGCCTTTTACGAGCCTGAAGGAGGCCCGTGAGAAGTTTGCGGCCTTCAAGTTCAAAAGCCGGAGCGGCGCGCCTGAGACGGAGGAAGCCGAACAGGAAAGGAACTGGCGGAAACAGCTGACCGACGAGTTCAAAAACCTGAAGAGCGCGCTGGAAGTCACGGAAGACGAGGCGCCGGAAAAGCTTAAACGCGCGGCCGCTTCCGTCCGTGAGCTCGTACGGCTCACCCTGCGCTTTGATGAAGCCTATACCAGGGAGAAACGGCGGAAAAACCTGCTGGATTTCAGCGACCTGGAGCACCTGACGCTGCAGATCCTGAAAAAGGACGGGCAGCCGACAGACACAGCCCGCCAGCTGTCCGAATACTATTATGAGATCATGATCGACGAGTATCAGGATTCGAACTACGTCCAGGAGGAGATCCTGACCGCGGTCGCGAAAAAGCAGGACGGCGTCGTCTCCAACCTGTTCATGGTCGGCGACATGAAGCAGTCCATCTACCGTTTCCGCATGGCACGGCCGGAGCTCTTTCTTTCCAAGCATCAGCGCTTCCGGAAGGACGGTACGCTGGAACGGAAGATCGAGCTCGATACGAACTTCCGCTCCGCCGTGCGGGTGATCGACCCCGTTAACTTCTTTTTCCGCGCGCTGATGCAGGCGCCGGTCGGCGGTATCGACTACGATAAAGACGCGGAACTGAAGCCCGGCCGCCGTCCGGAAAAGGAGGGCGGTTACGAAGGTTACCGCGCGGAACTCATGCTGTATCTGCCGTCGGCGGGTACGGATGAAGAGACCGGGGAGGAGGCCGAAGGCGGACAGGGCGCCGAGGCGGGAGAGAGCGGTGAAACGCTTCGGAAAGCGGAGGGCGAAGCCCGCATGATCGGCCTGGAGATCCGGCGCCTGATCGACGAAGGGATGAAGATCCCCGGTGCGGACGGCAGCCTCCGGCCGCTCGGCTTCGGCGACGTCGCCGTCCTTCTACGGTCTGTTTCCGGGAGCGAGCACATCTTCCGGGACGTTTTCGAGGAACTGGGGATCCCGCTCTATATGGAGAACCGCGCCGGCTACTATGATACCTTTGAGATCCGGCTGATCCTTTCGGTCCTGGAAGTCATCGATAATCCGATGAACGACGTGGCGCTCGCTGCAGTGATGGCGTCCCCGCTGTTCGGCTTTTCGAACGAGGAGCTGGCAGTCCTGCGTTTAAGCCGCCTTCCCGAGGAAGGGAACGGCCTCTACGGGGCGCTCAGCGCCTATCCGCGGGAGCACACGGACGCACTTTCCGGAAAATGCCGCACTTTCCTTGAACAGATCGCGAAATGGCGCGGAGACGCGGGACGGATGCGGCTGTCGATGCTTATCCGCACGGTCTACGAAGACAGCGGGCTCATCCCCTTCGCGGCGGCGATGCCTGGCGGAAAACGCCGGAGCGGCAACCTGGAGGCGCTGATCGCCAAGGCGGAGACTTATGAAAGCGGCAGCTATCAGGGGATCTTCCACTTCATCCGCTATGTGGACCGGATCCGCACGAGCGCCGTGGACGAAGGCGAGACCGTCGACGCGGAGAGCGGGGAGAATGCCGTCCGCCTGATGACGATCCATAAGAGCAAAGGGCTGGAGTTCCCGGTCGTATTCGTGGCGGGACTGGCCAAACGCTTTAACCAGGACGACCTGAAGGGCGACCTCGTACTGCACCCCGATTACGGGATCGGCGTAAACGCGGTCGACCACCGGCAGCGGATCCGTGAAAAGACGCTGCCCCGCATCGTTTTCGCGGAAAAATGCCGGGCGGAAAATTACGGCGAAGAGCTGCGCGTGCTCTACGTCGCGATGACGCGCGCCCGGGAGAAGCTGTATCTCACCGGCATCCTGAAGAATGAAGCAGTGCTCCGCCTGGCGGAGGAACGCTTTAAAGGACCGGCGGCAAGGCTGTCCTATTCGGAACTCATGAAGGCAGGCTGTATGCTGGACTGGGTCCTCGCGGCATACCGGAACGAAGCCCCGGCCGCGCTCCGTGTCATCCGGGAGGAGGACGTCCTTCTGGATACGGCAAAGGCAGGCCTGAAAAAGCAGGTCAGCCGGCTGAAGTTCCTGGAGGAGATGAAGGAAGCCGGTACGCGGGCGGAGGATGCCTACCGGAAGATCGATGAGATGATCAGCTTCGACCACCACTATGACGATCTGCGCTCCGTCAGCGTTTCCACGACGGTCTCTTCGCTGAAGGCGCTGCTGCACCGGGAAGCCGAAGAACCGCCGGCGGCAGTCTACGTTGAGGATATCCCGGAGGAAGGGATCCTGACCTCCGGAGCAGCGGAAGGAGTCGCGGAAACTGCGGGAGATGCGTTCACGGGCACGGTCCCTGCCTTCTTAAGCGGGGAAAGACCGATCGCCGGTGCCGCCCGCGGAACGCTGTACCACCGCGTCATGGAGCTCGTCGACCCGGAGAAAGACGTCGATGCGGAGCTCCTCCGGCTGGAAAAAGCAGGCTTGATTTCACCTGGCGAACGGGCTACAATAAAATCGGATAAGATCCGGGCTTTCTTCTGTTCCGACCTCGGAAAACGCTTCCGGAAAGCGCTCCTTCGCGGAGAGGCTTTCCGCGAAAAACAGTTCATCATCGGGGTGGACGCGGGCGCGTATGCCGAAGGGCTGAAGCTTCCCGAAGAGGACTGCCCGCTCAGGATGATCCAGGGCGTCATCGACCTCGGCTTTTATGAGGACGGGGCCTGGGTCATTGCGGACTATAAGACCGACCGGGTAAAAACGGCGGAGGTGCTGAAGGACCGCTACGCGGCGCAGCTTGATCTTTACGAAGCGGCGCTCGTGCAGGCGACCGGACAGCCGGTCCGCGAAAAATGGATCTATTCATTTGACCTTTCAAAGGAGATCAGAATATGAAATGGCTGAAGAGGCTGCTCCTCCTGCCGGTCTACATCCTCGGGCTCGCGATCCTCGTCGTCGGCGGCATCCGCCTCGTGATGGTGATCCAGGGGAAGGTGCAGATCGAAACGGCAGAGAAGCTGGCTTTGTCGGAGGGCATCTTTACAGAGGACTATCCGGCAGACGCCGTGATCGTGCTCGGCGCCGGGGTCTACAAAGACGGCTCGCTGAGCCCGATCCTGGAGAACCGGATGAAAAAGACGATCGAAGTCTACCGGACCGGCACCGCAAAAGAGGTCTTTGTCAGCGGCGACCACCGGGACGGGGAATACGACGAAGTCGACCACATGGTGGAGTACCTGAAGAAGCACGGCGTTCCGGAAGAAGCGATCCGCACCGATTACGACGGTTACTCGACCTATGAGAGCATCTATCAGGCGGTGAACGACCACCACATCCGCCGCGCGATCATCGTCACCCAGGAATATCATCTGTACCGCGCGCTTTCCATCGCGCGGCATTATGATATGCAGGTCACGGGCGTTGCCGCGGACAATGCCGGGGATTTCGGCGGAAAGCTGATGCGGGAGCTCCGGGAATGGCCGGCCTGCGTCAAAGACCTGTACTACAGCATCACGAAGCAGAAGATCACGAGCTTCGCAGGATAAGGAGAACAATATGAAAGTCGTCATTCTGGCCGGCGGGCTCGGCACCAGGATCAGCGAAGAGAGCCACCTTCGGCCCAAGCCGATGATCGAGATCGGCGGCAGGCCGATGCTCTGGCACATCATGAAGATCTATTCCGCCTACGGCTACAACGATTTTATCGTGCTGGCAGGCTACAAGCAGGAAGTGATCAAGGAGTTCTTCTCCAATTATTATACGTACAATTCGGACGTCACCTTTGACCTCTCGAACAACAGCATGCAGGTGCACAGCTCCTATACCGACCCCTGGAAGGTCACGGTCGTGGACACCGGTTTCAGCACCATGACCGGCGGCCGGGTGCGCCGGATCGAAAAGTACGTGCAGGGCGAGACCTTTTTCCTGACCTACGGTGACGCGGTGGCGGACATCGATATCAACGCGCTGCTGAAGTACCACAGGGAACAGGGGAAAACAGCCACGATCACGGCCGTCAACATCGCCCAGATGAAGGGCGTCCTGAACCTCTCCGGGGACGGGCTCGTCACTTCCTTCCGCGAGAAGGAGGACAAGGACGCGATGCCTGTGAACGGCGGCTTCATGGTCATGGAACCGGAGATCTTCCGCTACCTGAAGGACGACACCACCGTTTTTGAAAAAGAACCGATGACCGCACTCGCCGCGGAAGGGCAGCTTGCCGCGTATCAGCACCAGGGCTTCTGGCAGTGCATGGACACGCAGCGTGAGATGCGGAAACTGGAAGAACTCTGGGACAGCGGCAAAGCACCCTGGAAGATCTGGTAAGGAGGAAAAGGATGAGTATTCTGTACAACGAACAGGCCGGCACACTGACGCTCCATACAAAATCGTCGACCTATCAGATGAAAGCCGACGAGATCGGCACCCTGCTGCACACCTACTACGGCCCCCGGACAGGCGATGAGGATCTTTCCTACGCGATCTTCCGCCTGGGCCGCGGCTTCTCCGGCAACCCGAACGAAAAAGGCCGGATCGACCGCTCCTATTCGCTGGATACCCTCCCGCAGGAGATCAGCTGCTTCGGGACCGGCGATTACCGGATCACCGCACTGCAGGTCGAGAATGAGCAGGGCGATACCGCGCTCCGCTTAAAATACGCCGGCCACCGCATTGAAGAAGGCAAATACGCGCTGCCGGGCCTGCCGGCTTCCTATACCGACGAAGGCGGCGCTGAAACGCTCGTCGTGACGATGCAGGACGCGGAATCCGGCGTGACGGCAGAGCTGTACTACGGCGTTTTTGAGGAAGCGGACGTCATCACCCGCGCGCTCCGGATCATCAATAACGGC
>CADBQM010000381.1 GCA_902796795.1 uncultured Eubacteriales bacterium | reverse complement strand
GTCGTTTTCCTGTACTTTTTGGGCGGGATATAGAGCCGCGTTTCCTGCGCTCTTGATGGCATGTGAAACTCCTTTTCCGGCCAAAAAAGCCGTACACATCAACTGAAGCAATAACGGTGGTGTAAACGATTGTAGGATAATTCCATACGATTGTCAACACTTTTCGTTCAAAAAAGCGCATAAAAAGAGGACTTTCGCTCTTTCGCGAAAGTCCTCTTCCGTCCGTTTGTGTGATTCCGGCTTCAGATCACCGTATCCCGGAACCAGTAATGCTTCGGGTCCAGCTTGACGTGGTAGCGGTGCCGCGGTACCGGCAGCACGTCCATGGTCCTTAAGATGTATGATGCCAGCTCCTGAAGCAGCTCCGTCTTAACCGCCGCGTACGCGGGATCGTCATAGAGGTCCTGTACCTCCTGCGGATCTTTTTCAAGATCGTAGAGATATCCTTTTCCGAGCATGTCAAGCTGCAGTTTATAATTTCCTTTCCGCACCATACGGACCTCGCCGCACTGTGTCCAGGTATTCAGGCAGTCGAAGCGGCTCCAGGCTTCGTCCGTCGCGCCCTCTTCCCAGGGTGTCAGGCTGTCTTTTTCGTTAAAATACAGGCCGCCGAATCCGCTTTCCGAAAAAACAGCGGAAAAATCTGTCTTCAGTTCTTCCGGCAGTGCTTCTCCTGAAAGAAGCGGCAGGAAGCTCTTCCCCTGGATGCCGGCGGGAAGCGGAAGCTCCAGGAGGTCCAACAGCGTCGGCAGGATATCGACGATACTCACAAAACCGGTCCCCGTACGTCCCTGTGCCTTCATGCCGGGAACGCGGATAACGAGCGGGATGTGCGTCAGCACCTCCGGAAGGTCCGCGCCCTTCCGCATCATGCCGTACTCACCGGCATAGTCGCCGTGGTCGGAAAGGTAGATCACGATCGTATCGTCGTACAGTCCGCGTGCCTTTAAGCCGTCCAGCATCCGGCCGAACTGGTCGTCGATCAGCCGGAGCATGCCGTGGTAATTCGCGCGCATCCTTCTGATCCGTTCCGGATCGTCCCCGAGCACTTTGTCCCAGCACTGCTTCAGCCAGACGTAACGCGGTCCCTTCAGGGAAAGATCCATCCCGGCAGTCGCGATCTCCGGCAGTGTTTCCGGCGGGAACATGGAATAATAGGGCTCCGGGACCTGGTAGGGATTGTGCGGTTCCGCGAAAGAAAGCCATGCAAAGAAAGGCTTTTCATGGTCTCTGGTATCCAGGAAACGCAGAAGTGACGATGTGTTCCGATACGGCAGTTCATATTCCGCCGGGAACGGCGCCGGTTCCGGTCCGTCGATGAAATGCGTTTCCTTCATGTAAGCCCGGAAAGCCTCCATCGTTTCATCGGCAGGCTCACAGTCCCGGCCCGGCTCCTCGCCGAGATGGCCGGTCTCCGCGTCGAAATCAAAGTCCTTCGCGGGATCGCGGTAGGTATGGTTCTTGCCGCAGAGCGCGGTCTCGTAGCCGTTTTCCTTCAGGATGTCCAGGATGTCCTTTTCGTAAAGCGCGTCCGCCATATTGTGGTTCGTGCGGACCTTGTGTGCGGAAGGATAACGCCCCGTGAACATGCTGCAGCGCGCCGGTCCGCAGGTCGGGTTCGGCGTATAAGCCAGCGAAAAATCCGTGCCTTCCCTGCCGAAAGCGTCCAGCCGCGGCATGGTATCCAGACAGTAGCCCGCAGCCTTCCGAAGGTCGTGCCGCTGCTGGTCCGCCATCACGATGATGATATTTGGTCTCTTTTTCATACTTACAGTACGTCTTCCGGAAGATCGATCTCGACTTCATGTCCCGCGTTCGCGGACTTCAGGATGCCGTCCAGGATCGCCTGGTTGAAGATGATCTGGCTGGACGGTACCGGCGGCTTCCCGCCTTCCTTCACAGCGTTCACGAAGCTGCGGAGCTTATGATAGAACAGGCCTTCCGCCGGGGCTTCCAGCATCGGGATCTTCGTCTCGACGCCCTTGCCCGCCACGTCGTGGTAGATCGTCATCTCGCCGCCGATCGAACCGTTCCAGCATTCGGTGGACGGAACGCGCAGGCCGCCCTTCGTGCCCATGAAGATCGTATCGCCGGGGGTGTCCAGATGCATATCCCAGGCAATACGGAAGTCCAGGATGATCCCGCCTTCGAGACGGATGAACGCCGCCGCGAAATCATCGACCGAGAAGAGCTCCGCGTACTCCGCGGGATAGCCCTTCGACGTGAAGGTCGCGGGATTCTTGCCGAAGAAATCGGAACGGTAGCCGGAGACCGTGAGCGGCTTCGGATAGCCGATCGCGTTCAGGACCATGTCCAGGGAATAGCAGCCGATATCACCGAGCGCGCCGACACCGGCGGTCTTATCTTCGATGAAGGTCGTGCCGAACGGGGTCGGGATGCCTTTTCTCCTGCCGCCGCCGGTCTGGATGTAATAGATCTGGCCCAGCTCGCCGGATTCCACGATCTTCTTGATCATCTGCATGTTCGGGTCCAGACGGGGCTGGAAGCCGATCGAGAGAATCTTGCCGCTCTTCTTTTCCGCGCGGACGATCTCGACCGCCTCTTCCGTCGTCACGCACATGGGCTTCTCCAGCATGACGTTCACACCGTGCTCGAGCGCGTAGATCGCGCAGGGCGCGTGCTGACGGTTATAGGTGCAGATGCTGACGGCGTCCAGGTCCTTCTCATTGTCGATCAGGGCGCGGTCGTTCGGATAGAAACGGACGCCTGTCACGCCGAACTTCTCCATGAAGGCTTCTGCCTTACCGGGGATCAGGTCTGCCGCTGCAACGACCTCCACGTCCGGCATCTTCAGGTATTCTTCCATATGGTTGCCGGCGATCCAGCCGGTACCGATAATGCCGATCTTTACT
>CADBQM010000380.1 GCA_902796795.1 uncultured Eubacteriales bacterium | reverse complement strand
TCGATCGTCGAGTCGGTCGGCGACTATCTGGCGGTGTCGCAGGGCGCCGGTATGCCGGAGCCGACGAAGAAGCAGTACAACCGGGGCATCGGCGCTGAAGGTATCGGCGTTGTGGCATCCGGTCTGTTCGGCGGCAGCGGCGTGACGAGCTATACGCAGAATACGTCTCTGATGATCCTGAGCAAGGTCGCCAGTAAATATGTCTTCATTCTGGCGTCGATTATCGTTGTGGTTCTCGGATTTATCCCGAAACTCGGTACTCTGTTCGGAACGATGCCGGATCCGGTCATGGGCGGCGTCTACTTCGCTTCGTTCGGTCTGCTTCTCGGTATCGGCATCAAGATCATCGGCCAGGGCGTCAATATGAACAAAGACCGCAATATTACCGTTGCGGGTATTTCGATCTTCATCGGTATGGCGGTTCCGACGTTCCTGAGCGGAAGCCCGATCGTGTTCCCGAATGCGACATGGCTGTCGGATATCCTCCAGTCGGTGCTCACGACGCACATGATCGTCGGTGGTCTTTGCGCCATTATCCTGGACCGGATCCTTCCGGACCGGGACAATCCTGCAGCGATCAGTGAGATGGCCAGCGAGGCAGTTCGGAAAGAAGAGGAGTTGAACTCCAAAAAATAGCTCAAGCGAAAAAGGAGGGACAAAATGGAGAAAGTGAAAATCCTGGGCATCTGCGGAAGCCCGCGCGATGCGTCGACGATGATCGGCCTTCGGGCAGCTCTGGAAGAGGCGGAGAAGTGGGGCGCCGAGACGGAGCTGATCTCCCTGAGGGGAAAGAAGATCAATCCCTGCATCGCATGTGACAAGTGCCTCCGGGAAGGCTCCCTGAAGTGCTGCGTCTGGAAGGACGACATGACGGAGCTTTATGACAAGTGGTACGAGGCGGACGGCGTGATTGTAGCGTCTCCGGTCTATCTGATGGCTCCGACGGCGCAGACGATGGCATTCTTCCATCGGTTCCGTTCTTTCTGGCTGAAATCCGAAAAGGACCCGGATTTCTTCAACCGCAAGATCGGTGCGGCCATTTCCTGCGGCGGCACCAGGAACGGCGGTGAGGAGACGACGAACCAGGTGATCCTGAACGCGCTCAGCTCGTTCGGCATTACGCTGGTCAACGGCGGGATCGGGACGTACACCGGAGCGTGCCTGTGGAGCGACAACAACCGGTACGGCGCGAACGACGACGAGATCGGACTGTTCAACTGCCGCAAGGTCGGGCGCAAAGTCGCCGTGATGGCCCAGTACATGAAAGCCGGCGTCGAGCAGCTCGGGATCAAGGGTGACGAAGGTGCCGGGACCGGCATCGAGATGGAAGCTCTGAAAGATAAGTAAAGGATCTGTGGGGAGGAATCGTGAGCCGTTTTTGCGGGGGCGCGGTTCCTCCTTTTGCGGATACCGGCCAACTAGTTGATGCATCATTTTATACGAGGAGAAAAAATGGGAGAAGTCAAGGGAGTAAAAGCCGCGTGGCTTGTGGTTTCATCTGAAAAAGTTTTGAAGGATCACGGATTCCTGATCGAAGACGGGAAAATCACGGAGATCGTTCCGAACGAGAAGCTGAACGGCATGGACGGCATCGTCGACGCGTCCGATAAGATCGTCTGCCCGAGCTTTACGAACACGCACACTCATATGTATGAGTCCCTGAAGCACGGGTGCCTCTGGCCGGCGCTCAGCCTGAAGCCGCTGCTGGAACAGTTCTGGTGGCCGGTCTTTGAGAATCGCCAGAGCACGGAGACGATCAAGATCTCCTCGGAGCACGCGACGATCGAACACCTGAAGACCGGCGTCACGCTGGTGAACGATATTCTGGAGGCTCCGCTCGCGGCGCCGGGGACCCGTCTCACGACGGAGGAGGCCGCCCTTACGAAGGCACACGTAAAAGGCGTGCTCTCGCTTGAATCCAACGAGCGTATCAGCACGGAAAACGGGCATATCTGCCTGCAGGAAAACTATGATTTCGTAAAGGCGCATCAGGACAAGGGAAATATCCGCGGCACGATCTGCACGCACACGACGTTCAGCTGCACGGCTCCG
>CADBQM010000379.1 GCA_902796795.1 uncultured Eubacteriales bacterium | reverse complement strand
TCCTCAAACGTATGGATCTCATAGGGAACGCCGTGCACCGCCAGCTCCATGCAGAAATTCAGTGCGATCCGCGGATCGTCGCCGTGCGTCTGGAAAACGAACATCGGCGGGCAGTCCACGCGGATGTTGCGGACGTTGTCGAGCGCGTTCGCCGCGGCGATCGCTTCCCTGCTCATGCCCGATGGTCCGGTCGGGATGCTGCTGGTACTGGAAAACGCGCCGTACAGGATCAGCGCGGCATCCGGACGGGAAGAGACCCGTAAAAGTGCGTCTTCCGCCGCCGGGTCGCCGTAATCGAATTTCGTCGCTGCGTAGCCGGAAAGCATCCCGCCCGCTGAAAAGCCGCCGATCGCGATATGATCGGGCAGCGTATGGTACTTCTCCGCGTTGGCGCGGATATAGCGCACCGCCTGCAGACCGTCTTCCCCCGCCATTCGGATCGTTTCGTTATTCTCTTCCATCCTCCTGTCCGGGTCGACGTGATAATCGAGGATGGCCGCGTTGAGGCCTTTCTCATAGAAGAGTTCCGCGACCGGCAGGGCTTCATTATAGGACTTGAACATGAAGGCGCCGCCCGCGCAGACGATCAGCATTCCGCGCCGTCCTTCGTGCGGTTTTTTGATTGCGAGGCGCGCGGTAAATCCCGCCTCCTCCCGCAGATCCACGATCTCATAATCACTGTCCGCGCAGTGCTGCATCATTGCCGCGAAGGTCTCCTGCCGGCTTTTTACGAGGCTTCTGAAAACATCCGCCGTCATCCCTCCCGTTTTTCCGTCTTCTACTGCCATCATGATCCTCCTTTTTACTCTATTTTTATTCTGCCAGTTCTTTCAGGGCTGACCCGGTCAAACGGTAAGTCGTCCATTCGTCCATCGGCACGGCGCCGAGGGAACGATAGAAACCGATGCTCGGTGCGTTCCAGTTCAGGCAGGCCCACTCCATACGGCCGCAGTCTGCTTCTTCCGCAAATCGAAACGTCATCATTCCCTCCCGGAAAGTCTTATTTCTGATAAACACAACGTCCGTCAAGATAACAGGCGCGTACGGGGATCGTGTGCAGCTGAGACGCCGGCGTCATAAAAGGATCCCGGTCAAGGATCGTAAAGTCCGCCGCGTAGCCGGGGGCGATCCGGCCCTTCCGGTCTTCTTCAAAGCTCGCTTCCGCCCCGCGGACGGTAAAGCTGTCCAGCGCTTCCCTGACCGTAAAAGCTTCCGCGGGCAGATAGGGCCCCGTCCCGTCCATGGACCGCCGCGTCACTGCGCATTCGATCCCCTTCATCACGTCTGGCAGCTCGACCGGGCAGTCCGAGCCGTTGGAAACAGAAACGCCCGCGTCCATCAGGGTCTTCCAGGAATAACTCGTGGCAGCCAGCTCCTTCCCGACGCGTTTTTCGACGATGTGATTGTCATAGTCCAGGAAGACCGACTGCGCGTATACGTGAAGCTGAAGGTCCCGGATTCGTTCCAGCTGGTCCGGCCGGGTGATCTGGCAGTGTACGATCCCGTGGCGATGGTCGTTTCGCGGGTGTTCCTTCAGCGCGTGCTCGATCGCGTCGAGGACCCGGTCCAGGCAGCCGTCGCCGATCGCGTGGACGGCGACCTGCATCTCATGCGCGTTCGCATAGCCGATCAGCGCGTTCAATTCTTCCGTGCTGTACAGCATGAGGCCGGATGTATCCGGCTGGTCGGCATAAGTGCCGGAAAGAAAAGCCGTGCGGCTCCCGAGCGAGCCGTCCGCAACGATCTTCAGCGGGCCGATCCTGAAATGCGCTGTTCCCGCGCCGGTCACATTGCCGGCTGCCGCAAAGCGGGCCAGTTCCTCCACCGAAGAAAGATTCGCCTGTTCATAGACCCGCACCGTGAGTTCGCCGCTTTCCGTGAGTTCCCGGAAGACGTCGTTTACGGTCTCGGCCGGGATGCCGGGGAAAGACCCGTAATCGTCGGACTGCACGCTGGTGATGCCGTAGGCGTTCAGCGCGCGGCAGGCGGCTTTGATCATTTCTTTCAGGTCTTCCCGGTCCGCGGAGGGGATCAGCGGACTTACGAGCCCGATGGCATTATCGTAGAGCCGGCCGTCCGGTTCTCCGTTCTCCATCCCCACCGTCCCGCCTTCCGGCGACTTTGTACCGGCGCTGATCCCGGCGAGGCGGAGCGCCGCAGAGTTCACCACACAGGCGTGTCCGCAGGCCCGGGTCACGATGATCGGATATTCCGTCGAGACCGCGTCAAGGTCCCGCCGGTCCGGCATTCGGGTCACGTCCTGAAAATAGTCCTGGTTCCAGCCGCGGCCCGTAAGCCACTGCCCTTCCCGCGGCGGATGCGCTTCTGCATAGGCTTTCAGATAACGGATCATGCCTTTCAGGCTGTCCGTATGTCCGGAAAGATCCGCCGAACGGAGCGCCTTCCCATAGTTTAAAAGGTGCATGTGCGAATCGTTGAAGCCGGGGCAGACGAAGCGGCCGGAAAGGTCGTTCCGTACCGTTTCGGTATCCGCAGACGTGAGAAGCTCCGCATCCGTCCCGACGGCCGTAATAACGCCGTCCTCAACGAGAAAGGCTTCTTTCAGTGTTTCTTCGCCGGTATACACTTTCCCGTTATAAAAAACTGCTTTCATATTACCTGCTTTCTTTTAGATCAGTTCAGAAAGTGCGTGGATCTTAAGAAAAGGCGTATCCACGTCCGAAGCCGGAACTTCGCGCTGAGGGTCTCAAGGACCCTTTTCGTGTCCGGATAAAGGATATAATTATGAAGGTTGAAGGCCCAGTCTTCGGCGATCGTCCGGACGTCCGCCGGCAAGTTCGATGAACTTATTCGTAAAAAGCCAGTCCCCCGTTTCCGCCGTTCCGGTGAACGAATCGATGATACCACATGATCTGACCGGATTTCAACGCCGTCCGTCCGCAGATTCCGCACTATTTCTCATATCATCCGCATGAATCCTCATTGTCTTCCCTTATGAAACTATGATAAAATTTATTATCATATCCATTGAGGACAGCAGGACGGATCCCATGGCTAAAAAAAGAAATTTCGATATCAATGACACTACCAGAAGCCCTGCCCGGCTGATCTTCCTTCTGGCGTGGCCCGTTTTTCTGGAACAGATCTTTACCACACTGGTCTCCTATGCCGATACCGCGATGGTCGGCGCGCTCGGAAAAAATGCGACGGCTTCCGTCTCGATCAGCAATTCCCCGATCTTCCTGATGAACGGCGTCATCATGGCGCTCGGCGTCGGCATTACGACACTCGTCGCGCAGGCGACCGGCGCCGGTGAAAAAGCGCTGGTCAAAAAGCTGATCCGCCACGCGATCATGATCATCCTCTATCTCGGCATCCCGATCACCGCCGTCATCGCGCTCCTGCACCGGGCGATCCCGCAGTGGATGGGCGCGGACCCGGAGATCCTCGATACGGCGGCACAGTACAACCTGATCGTCTCCGCCGGCCGGCTTTTCGCGCTGATGTCGATGACGCTGAATTCGGTCTTCCGCGGCTACGGCGATACCAGGACGCCGCTGAAAGCCAACCTTACGACGAACATTGTCAACGTCATCGGCAACTACTTCCTGATCAATCCGACCCACGAGGTCACGCTCTTTAAGCGTTTCAGCTTCATGATGCCCGGCGCCGGCTGGGGCGTCGCGGGCGCCGCGGCCGCCACGGCCGTCAGCATGTTCATCGGCGGCATGTTTACGCTCTTTGTCGCTTTCTTCCGTAAAAACGGTTTTGAAGTCTCCCTGAAGGAGAGCTACCGCATCGACTGGAAGCTGATGAAGAAGATCTTCCGCATCAGCCTTCCGGCCATGCTGGAGCGCATCTTCATGTCTTCCTCCGGCATTTTCGTGACCAGGTCCGTCGCCACGCTCGGGACTGCCAGCGTCGCGGCAAACTCCCTCGCGCTGACCGCGGAGTCCATGTCCTTTATGCCGGGCTTTGCCTTCCAGATGGCGACGACCACCCTCGTCGGCCAGAGCATCGGTGCCAACCGTATCGACCGGGCTAAGGTCTTCACGCGCACGACCTGCCTCATCGCGACGATCGTCATGCTGTTTACCGGCGCGGTGCTCTTCCTGTTCGCGCCGCAGCTGCTCAGCATCTTTACGCCGGACGCGGAGGTCATCGAGATCGGGTCGGCCTATCTTCGGGTCGTCGGTTTCCTGCAGGTCCCGCAGGTGCTCTGCTGGGTCCTGGGCGGTGCGCTGCGCGGCGCGGGCGATACCAAATACAATTTCTACATTACCGCCGCCACCAACTGGGGCATCCGGACGCTGTTCTCGATCATTGCGATCCGGGTCCTCGGCATGCAGCTCGTTGCGATCGCTTATATCTGCATCATTGAAGGCGTGGTCCGCCTGGCGCTGCTTTACCTGCGCTACCGCCGCGGAAAGTGGATCGAGATCGGGCAGCGCATGAATGCCGAAAAAATCTCTGCCTGAAAAAGGAGCAGCCAATGAAAACGACCAGGATCTATCCCAGGATCATCATCAGCAAAAAGGGGACCCGCTGGACGGAAGACGGACATCCCTGGATCTACGAAGCGGAAGTACGGCGCATAGAAGATGCCAACGGAAACGCCCTCAGTGAATACCCGGAAAACGGGGCGCTCGTGGACGTCCTTTCGGAAGGCGGGAAATATCTCGGGACCGGTTTCCTGAGCCTGAAAAGCAAGATCCGCGTGCGCATCCTCTCCCGGAACGCAAACGATCTTTTTGACGAGGATTTCTGGCGGCGGCGCGTCCGTTACGCGCTGGACTACCGGAAGGCCGTCATGCCGGAGGACCTCTCCGCCTGCCGGCTGATCTTCGGCGAGGCAGACGGTTTCCCCGGCCTCACCGTCGACCGTTTCAATGACATCCTGGTTTCTGAAGTGCTTTCCTTCGGTACCGAGCTGCGCAAGGATCTGCTCTACCGGCTCCTGCTCGAAGAACTCAAAAAGGACGGCGTTTCGGTCCGCGGGATCTACGAACGGAACGAATCCGCGATCCGGGAACTGGAAGGCCTGCCGCAGGAAAAAGGCTGGCACCTGCCGTCCCTTTCCGTTACAGGCGCTGCTTCCGATCCCGCCTGCCTTCCCTCTCCGCTGACGGAGATCGTCGAAAACGGTGTGCGCTACCATGTCGACGCGGAGAACGGCCAGAAGACCGGTTTCTTCCTGGACCAGAAATACAACCGCCGCCGGGCTGCCGCCCTTTCTGAAGGGCGCCGTGTCCTGGACTGCTGCACCCACACCGGTTCCTTTGCGCTGAACGCGCTGCACGGCGGCGCGGCTTCCGTCACCGCGGTGGACGTATCCCGGACCGCCATCGAGATGGCCGCTGAAAACGCCGCCCTGAACGGCTGGGACGCGGCTTCCCCGGACGCTCCCATCTCCTTTGTGGTATCGGACGTCTTTGACTATCTCACGGAGCTCGTACAGAATAAAAAACATCCCTACGACTTCATCATCCTGGATCCGCCGGCCTTCACCAAGTCCAGAAAGACCCGGGATCACGCGGAAAAGGGCTACCGGGAGCTGAACGCGCTGGCCATGCGGGTACTGCCCCGCGGCGGTTATCTCGCGACCGCTTCCTGCAGTCATTTTGTGACGCCGGAGGAATTCCTTTCCGTGCTCACAGACGCCGCACGCGACGCCGGCGTGACGCTCAAACTGATAGAAAAACGGGGACAGGCGCCGGATCATCCGATCCTGCCGCTCGTCCCCGAGACAGAATATTTAAAATTC
>CADBQM010000378.1 GCA_902796795.1 uncultured Eubacteriales bacterium | reverse complement strand
GTGTAAACGGTCTTTTCGATGCCGTGATGCCGTCCTTTTTCAAGGACCTCTGCCGCAAAGGCACCGAGCTCCGGCAGGCTTTTCAGTCCGCCCAGATTCCTTCCGATCTCCTTCGCGACCGCGGTGGATAACACACGCGCGTCGGTACGCGGATAGGTCACGAGTTTCTTTTCGTAAAGCTCCTGGGCGATGTTCAGGGTCTCGTCCGGGCTCTTCTTGAAGCGCCGCGCGCATTCGTTCTGCAGCTCCGCGAGGTTGAATAAGAGCGGCGCGCCTTTCTTTTCGGTCTTTTTCTCCGCAGATACGACCGCGGCGGTATATGGATCGGTCTTTTCAAGCATCCCGATCAACGCTTCCGCGTCCTCCCGCTTTTTGAAACCGTTCTCCTTATAAAGCAGGGGACTTTCAAAATAAGCGGAGCCTTTCACAGCGCGCCATTCGCCCTCCAGGACCGTGCCGTCTTTTTCAAACTGCCCGACGACCCGGTAGAAAGGCGTCGGGACAAAAGCGCGGATCTCGCGCTCCCGCCGTACGACCATCCCGAGCACGCAGGTCATGACGCGGCCGACGGAAACGACCGCATAGCGGCTCTTCAGCGCTTCCGCGATGACCGGCCCGAATTTGAGCGTCAGCGCCCGGGAGAAGTTGATCCCCATCAGGTAATCTTCCTTCGCCCGGAGATAGGCAGCGCCGGCCAGCGCGTCATAGGCGGAAAGCGGTTTTGCCTCCCGGATCCCGCGTCTGATCTCTTCTTCCGTCTGGGAATCGATCCAGACCCTGCGCTCGTCCTTGCCCTTTACTTTCGCTTCCTGTGCGACCAGGCGGTAGATATACTCTCCTTCGCGCCCGGAGTCGGTACAGACGTAGATCGTATCGACGTCCGGCCGGGTGAGCAGCTTTGCGACCGTCTGGAACTGCTTCTTAACGGAGTCGATCACCTGGTACTTCCAGGTCTCCGGTATAAAGGGCAGCGCGTTCATATTCCATTTTTTCAGCGCCGGATCGTAGGCTTCCGGATAGGACATGGTGACGAGATGCCCGACGCACCACGTCACCACGTAACGATCGTCCTCCAGGAAGCCGTCCTGGCGCCTCCCGCCGACGCCGAGCACCCGCGCAAATTCCTGCGCGACGCTCGGCTTTTCGGCGATAAACAGGCTTTTTCCCATTATGCCTCGATCGAGAAACGGTAAACGGTCAGGCTTCTCTTCTCTTCACCGGCCTTGATGATCGGGGAAGCAAAATTCGGATGATGGACGGCGTCCGGGCAGTACTGCGTCTCGAAGCAGACCGCGTCCCGGCGGCCGGTGTACATCTGCACGCCCGGCAGGTCCGTATAGACTTCCATCTTGATGCCGCTGTCCGCGCCGATGCAATAAGCGACAAGGTCCGCCTCATCCTGCACTTTGCCGTCGTTCACGATGAAGTTGTGGTCATAGCCGTGGCCCTGGCGGATCGGTTCATAATCGGCGTCGATGTCCTGTCCGATCTCCTTCTCCTTCCGGAAATCCATCGGCGTGCCTTCGACAGGCGTCAGGACGCCGGTCGGCACCAGACGGTCGTCGGTCTCGTTGAAGCTGTCCGCGTCGATCCAGACACGGTCCTTCAGGATCGTCGGATAGTCACGGCCGTTCAGGTTGAAGTAGCTGTGGTTCGTCATGTTGAAGATCGTATCCTGGTCGGAAAGGCCGTAGTAGTCGATCATCAGCTCGTTGTCCTCGGTGAGCGTATAGCTGACCTCGATATCCATGTTGCCGGGATAGCCCTGGTCGCCGTCCGGGGAATTGATGAAGAAGGTCACGGACTCGCCGTCCTCGCCGACTTCCGTCGTTGCATTCCACATGCGGAGCCAGAAGACGTCGGGCATGCTGTGCAGGTTCGTGCCGTTGCCGATATCGAAAAGCTGATAGGTCTTCCCGTTCAGCTCAAAAGATGCCTTGTCGATACGGTTGCCGTTGCGGCCGACGGTCGCGCCCCAGCAGCCGCGGTTGTGCTCGTAGCCGTTCAGGTCATCGTAGCCTAAAACCACGTCG
>CADBQM010000377.1 GCA_902796795.1 uncultured Eubacteriales bacterium | reverse complement strand
CGGGGACAACGTCGGCGCTTTCCACGGCTCGGACCTCTGGTTCATGTTCAATTCCCTGAAGCGCTGCTGGCGGCCGTTCACCGGGAAACATTATGACCTTGCGCGGCAGGTCGTGGCATACTGGACGAATTTTGTCAAAACGGGCGATCCGAACGGCTGTGACCACAACGGCGAAGTGCTGCCGGAGTGGAAGCCCTGCAGCGGCGAGGATCCCTTCATCATGGAATTCACGGACGTTCCGGGACAGATGAAAACGCCGCTTTCCGAAGCCGCGCAGTTCCGGATCGACGCCCAGTTCGAGGATTACCGCGCGAAGCACGGGGAATTATGATCAGGAGCAGGAAAACGCGGAAAAAGCAGGCCGGATGATCCGGCCTGCTGCATAAAGTCCATTAAAAAACGGCAGCCCTTCAGGGCTGCCGTTTTTCTTTATAGATCCCCGCATGCTTTTTACATATACGGCTGCAGGGCTTTGTAGACGCTTTCGTAGCCGCCGGCATAGATGTGGACGCCTTCCATGGTGATCTCCGCCTTCAGGTTCCCCTTTTCATCCTTCAGGCCGTCGTTAACGTCGATAAAATGCATGCCGTGTTTTTCGGTGAGCGCCCGGATCTTTCCGTTGATCTCGTCGATCAGCGGGTTCGTCCGGGCGTCTGCCCAGTCCGGAAATTCCGGGACTTCCCGGTTGACCGGATAGAAGGCCATGACGTAGACTTCTGTTTCCGGCAGCCGCTCATGAAGCTGCGTCAGGATCTTTTCGTAGTTCTTCAGGATATGTTCCTGCCAGTCTTCGCCGTCTTCCCGCACCCGGATATCATTGGTGCCGATGTTGAAAAAGACCTTCCGCGGCGCAAGATCAAAGAGCACGTCGTCGATGTATTCCAGGAAGTCGTCGGTGGTCGTCCCGCCGATACCGCGGTTGTAAACGACCCGTCCCGTGCCCAGGGAGACCTCATATTCGTTGACCGGGAAGCCTTCCATCAGGGAAGAACCCGTAAAAAGGATCTCTCCCTTTTTTGCGAGCCGGTTCATTCCCCGGTAGTTTTCCACTTTGACGAGCTGCATCGGATTCATGCTGAACGCCCTCCTTCACAGAATCAGTATTTTCCGGCCTTTTTTACGGCTGCCACGATCGCCTTCATGTTTTCCAGCGAGACGGCGTTCGGAATCGAGTGGTCGGAGGAGAAGATATAGCCGCCGTTCTCCTTCAGGATCGGAACCGTCTCTTCGATCGCACTGACGATCGCGTCGCGGTCGTCCCACAGGACGGCGTTAATGCCGCCGTGCAGCGTCAGCACGTCTCCGTATTTCTTCTTCAGCGTCAGCGGTTCCATGCCGGCTTTGACTTCCAGCGGGTTCAGGCAGTCGATCCCGATCCCGACAAGGTCGTCCACAAAGTCCATGACGTCGCCGCAGGAGTGCAGGTGCGCATAGATCCCGTGATCGTGCGCCCATCTGACCGCCCGCGTGTGGACCGGCTTTAGAAGCTCCCGGTACATGTCGAGGGAGAAAAACGTCCTGCCCTTGTAACCCATGTCGTCTTCCCAGAAGATCGCGTCAAAATGATAGCCGGCGTCCCAGACCTTCTGGAAGAGCGCGATGCAGCGGTCCAGGTAGGTGTTGAACATATCGACGACCCAGTCAGGATCTTCGTACATACCGATCAGGACCGTTTCGGTACCCGACATCCAGGAGTGCGTCACGTCGAAGCCGAACCAGAAATGCGCTTCCACGAAGCGGCCTTCGGCCCGCCAGCGCGGATAATTCTCTTTCAGGTACTGCCAGGGGATGCGGTCTTCGTCCGGCAGCATCAGCATCCGCGCCTTCGCGTCTGCCCAGGCTTCCGGGGAATCTACTTTGTAGTCGAGGAACTCCGGCGTCGAATCCAGTTCCTTGAAGTTCTTCAGGGTCACGCCCCAGTCCGTGGTCACGATCTGATAGCGGTCTGTGTCCTCCAGGACTTTCACTTCATAGCGCGGCGTGATATCGACGTTGATGCGTTCCAGCTTGTCGACGCCGAAATAATCGCGCCAGTCGACGCCTTTCGGCATGCCTTCGTTCTGCCAGCGGCGGATCGTACCCGCCCAGGGCTGGTCGATGATGGGTATGCGGTCCGCCTCCTCATGACGGAACATCCGCATAAACCGTTCGTAGGTGGTCATGTGCTGCTGCTTTGGCTCCTTTGTGATATTTTTACATACCTTCCGCACCGCCGATCGACTTGGAGCCGACGTTTCCGTCTGTCGAGGCGAGCAGTGTCAGGGTATAAGTATAGCCGCTTGCCAGGCTGAATTCCGGTGCGCTGCCGTTCATCAGCTGCTGATAGCTGCCTTCTTCGCCGAACAGGTCGACGCTGCCGTACCATTCGGTCCCGTAGGCGACACGCATCGTATAGGTGCCGGGCGCCATATTCAGCGTCCCGCTTTCCCCGCCGCGGATGAAGATCGAGCATACGGCCGTGCCGGAAGCGTTATAGATCTTTAAGAATACGGAATCGCCGTTGTTCGGGGAGACGATCGTGAGCACGGTCCCGCTGCCG
>CADBQM010000376.1 GCA_902796795.1 uncultured Eubacteriales bacterium | reverse complement strand
GTGCGGAAGATCCATGGAAGATGATTGTAAAAGAGCATACCGGCGATGGCCGGGCCGACGGAAATACCGAGGTTGCCCGACAGATAGAGCAGCGAAAAGCCCTCGCGTCTGCCGGTACCGCGCAGCGCGTCAGCCAGCATGGCCGTGATGCCGGGATAGGAAGCTCCGGAAAAAAAGCTGTTCAGCAGAAGAAACGGTATGACGTAAAGCGTCCGGCAGAGCACGGAAGCGAAACAGTTGCTGACGAAGAGCATCATAAGCATCGTGAGCGAAACACGCTTGCGGCCGTAAAAATCGGCCAAACGGCCGCCGAGCATGCTCGCCAGCACAGTCAGGACTGATTGACAGGAAACGAAAAGACCTGCCGTGATCTCGGCGAGGCCGAGCACATTGCGGTACAGCAGCGGCGATACAGCGTAGCTCATGACGCTGATATCCATAATGAGCTTGCATAGACAAAGGATGTAGACCTGTCGGGGCAGGCCTCTGTATTGATTGATGTAGTTCAAGGGTCTGTTTATCCGGCTGAGGATGAAATCTGATTTCTTATAGAAGGCCCCAGTTCTCGTCTGACGGAGACGAAAGCCGGGGTCTTGTCAGTTCGACGAAGTTAATATGATTGACGAGAATATTTTCTTGTTAATCAATTATCAAGTATACTTTAAGCCTGAGCCTTCAGCCACGCCAGAGCGCCGGCAACGTAAGCCGTGACACCGTTGGGGAAAGCGTCTTCGTTGAAGATGATCTTAGGATTGTGCTGCGGCATCGCTTCTCCCTCTTCGGGCTGAGCGCCGAGCAGGAAGAAGCCGGAAGGAAGGATGCCCGTGATAAAGCCGAAGTCTTCTGTCCCGGTGAAGGGAGCGGCCTTATCGTTGATCCATTCTGTTCCGAGTACAGCCTTGACACCCTCTCCCAAGATCTCCATCGTCTCGTCGTCCGTATAGACAGGCGGTACGTTGGCAAACCAGTCGTTGCGTGCCTCCGCCCGGAAAGTGGCAGCTGTTTCCTTGGCGACTTCCTGCATACGCTGGCACATGAAGTTGCGTACCTTGGGATCGTAGCTGCGGATTGTTCCGCGGATCAGGGCTTCGGAAGGTATGATATTGTTGATCGTACCAGACTGGATGCAGCCGACCGTCATGACGGCAAAGTCGTCCGGCGCGACCTCGCGGGCCAGGATAGTATTAAGATTGACCACGCTGTGGGCCGCGATGTTGACCGGATCGATGGCGGTATTCGGCTGAGAGCCGTGTCCGCCCTTACCTGTGACCGTAATATTGAAGGAATCGCAGGAAGCGAACATGGGTCCTTTCGCATAGCAGACCTGTCCGCATGGAAGAGCTGCTATGGTATGCACGCCGAAAGCCGCGTCCACATGCGGATTCTCAAGGATGCCGGCCTTGTAGAGGGCTTCGGCGCCCGTCCCGAATTCTTCGGAAGGCTGGAACATCAGCTTGATTGTGCCGGGGATCTCATCCTCCATTTCCTTGAGGATCTTGGCTGCGCCCAGCAGCATGGCCGTATGGGTATCGTGACCGCAGGTATGAGCTTTATCGTCGCATGCGGCGGCAAAAGGAAGCCCGCTCTCCTCTTTCATCGGAAGAGCGTCCATGTCCGCGCGGATCAGGATGCACTTTCCGGGTCTCTTTCCTCCGACCAGCGCGGTAACGCCGCACTGACCGATGTCCTGAGGCTCGTAGCCCATCTCACGGAGACGTTTCTTTACGTAAGCTGACGTTTCGGGCAGATCGAAGCTAAGCTCTGGGTGTTGATGCAGATAGCGGCGGTCTGCCACTACTTCGCTTTGCAGTTCGCGTGCTCTTTTGAGGATATCCATGGGTCCCCTCCTCTACTGATGTGCTTTGAGCCAACCGATCGCGCCGCTGACATAGGCGGCCACGCCGTTTGGGAAAACGTCTTCGTTGAAACGGATCTTGGCGTTGTGCTGCGGATACTGAGCATAATCCGCGGGAGCAGCGCCGAGGACGAAGAAGGTCGAGGGTACTTCGTTCGTGATGTAGCCGAAGTCTTCGGAACCCGAGATCGGCGGGAGCGTTCCGTCGACCTTGTCCGCACCGACAACGTCTGCCACGCAGTCAGCGATCTGCTTGGCGGTGTCGGCGTCTGTTATGACGGCGCCTGTCTGGCTTGGGAAGCTGACGATGGCTTCGGCCCGGAAGGTTTTCGCAGTGCCCTCAACGATCTCGACAAGGCGTTTCTTCATGAACGCCCGCACCTCATTGTCAAAGGTGCGGATGGTGCCGGAAAGGAAGGCGTTATCCGGAATGATATTGAATTTGGTGCCAGACTGGAAGCAGCCGATCGTGAGCACGCCGGTATCGGACGGCGAGATCTCGCGGGCGTTGATAGTCTGAAGCGCCGTGACGATATGCGAGCCGATGACGACCGGATCGATCGCGGTATGAGGATGAGCGCCATGGCCGCCGTGGCCCCTGACGTTGATTTCGAAAATGTCGCAGGAGGCAAACATAGGCCCGACCGCGTAGAGTAGTTTGCCTGCAGGCATGATCGCGAACACGTGGACACCAAAGGAGGCGTCGACCTTAGGATCATCTAGGACGCCCGCTTTCAGCATGCTCTCCGCGCCTGTACAGAGTTCTTCGGCAGGCTGGAACATCAGCTTGACGGTACCGGGGATCTCGTCCTCCATCTCCTTGAGGAGCTTCGCCGCGCCGAGCAGCATGGCCGTGTGCGTATCGTGGCCGCAGGTATGCGCCGCGCTGTCCGTCAGCGAGCTGAACTCCAGCCCGCTCTCTTCCTTCATCGGCAGCGCATCCATGTCCGC
>CADBQM010000375.1 GCA_902796795.1 uncultured Eubacteriales bacterium | reverse complement strand
GCCACCGTTTCCAGTGCCCCGATCGTCTTCCGGAACTCCTCGGAATTGAGAAGTCCGGCCGTATCCTTGACGGAGTGAGACCCGGGTATGACCAGGAAATTCTTCATATCCCGGTAAGTCTTAGAAACTTCCGAAAGAGACGCTTCATCCGTCAGGAGCTCATAGAACCCCTTCTCGGGTCTGTCAATTCCGAGGATATGCGTAACGGTCGGATTCCTGAGGTCACAGTCCACCAGGATCACGCGCCGCTCCTTATGCGCAAGCGAAAGCGCAAGGTTCACGGCCACCGTCGACTTACCCTCTCCCGGCAGCGCGCTGGAAACGAGAATCGACTTGCATTTCTTATCCGCCGCTTCTCTCTCCAGGCGGTTCCGCATCGTACGGACCGATTCAATAAAGATATACGGCACACTCGAGGAATCGACCGTCATGCTGGTCCTTCTCCGGCTGCTCCGCTTCTTCAGGCGCACCAGCGGCACCGATCCGAGGCACGGAACATTGAAGACCTTCCGCAGGTCGTCCTCCGTCCGGATCGTCATACGTGTAAGGGCGTAGAAAAGAAGCCACAGGAACCCTATAAGCAGGCCAATCAGAGCGCCTGTCCGGATCCGCTTCTTATAATCCGGTGTATTGTCCGGCGCACGCGGCACACCGCTTTCATCCATAAGATTCAGGACAACGTCACCGATGACGTAATTGCTCACCTTCGGATAGTTCCGGATCACCGACTGCAGGATATCAGAAGCCTTCTGCGCCGTATCCGCTTCCACGGAAAGCGTGATCAGGTTCGTCCCGGAAAGAGCGGACGCGCTCACCTTGCCGAGATCCGTAATTCCCAGATCTTCCTTCACCAGCGTCTGCAGCACGTCACTCGTCAGGATATAAGGAAATACCTCTCCCACCTGTCTTGTGACGGTCTGGTTATAGTCATTTGACGACACCTGCACCGCATTTACCGTCCTAACGGTAAATGTCGAATACGCCCGGTAGACCGGCCTGAATGTAAAACGGGCGTGGGCATAGAACAGCGTCGCCATGAGGGAAGCGATCGCCAGGATCGCCCACCAGTAACGCACAAAGCCGATCCACATATCGTCGACCAGCGTACTGATATCGAGTTTTTCCGCCTCTGCCGGAGAGGCATTATTCCTGATTTCTTCAGCGGCCATAATGTCCTCCGTATCCATAACCGTACCCATAGGAGCTGAGGCTTCCGCCCGCCGCGGATACATCGTTGAAAATCACGCCAAGCATCTTATCGCTGCTGCCGTTCAGCACGTCGATGGCGTCGTTGATGTCCTTCGCCTCCACCATGTGCTGACGCACGCAGAGCACCGAGCAGTCCGCCAGGGCTGCCAGCTCCTCAGCGTCCGCCACCAGCTGCATCGGGGCCGAGTCCACGATGACATAGTCCATCACAGAGGCCATTTTGGAAATGATCCCCTGGATGCGGCCCGTCGAGAACATTTCCAGCGACTGGGGCGATGCGTTCTTGTTGAGGATCGCCAGAAGAGAAGTTCCCGGCACACGGCAGATCAGATTCTTTGCCGAGGCTTTCTTCAAAAGAACATCGCTGAAGGATGTGAACTCCGTCTTCTGCATGTTAAGCACCCGGTACTGCGACGGTTTGCGGAAGTCCGCATCGATGAGGAGAACCTTCTTCCCTTCCTGCGCCATCGCCAGGGCCAGGTTTGCCGCGACGGTCGACTTGCCTTCATTTTCCATGACGGAAGTGACAAGAAGGATCTTCGCGTCTCTTTCATTCATCATGTTTGTCATGCGGCTTCCCAGCTTGCGGATCGTCTCTACATAACGGAAACTGGTCACCGGGTCGTTGATCAGGATACTCCGCTTCGACTTGCGGAACCGCTGCCGCAGCGTATGGAATTTGTTTTCATGCGCAATAGATGCCAGAAGCTTTGCGTCCAGCTTAAGCGATACGTCTTTGCTGCTGCGTATGGTATCCCGCATCGCCGAAAAGAAGCCGATAAGAAGAACCATCAGGACAGCTGCCCAGATCATCGCCTTGCCCACCATGTTTTTCGTGTCAAGGGCGATCTCCGGCTTCGTCGGCACCTTCGGAGCCTCGAGAACCACGAGATTGACATTTCCCATCAGATCCTCTGAAACGATGGAATAATTATCAAGGATCGACCGCATTTCCTTAAAAGAAAGCTCAGGTGTTTCCGCGCGTACGGTAACCTCAAGAAGATTCGACTTTTCGATATTCCTGGCAGAAGCAGTGCCATGAAACCCTGTAAGTCCGATCTCCTCAGCCACCAGCTTCTGGAGAATACTGCTGTTCAGGATCTGTGAAAATTTCGAAGCCGCATCGGAAGCCGATGTCAGGTTGGTATAGACGCTGTTTCCGATATTCCCCGAACGCGTGACCACGAGAGTCGTCTTAGTCAGATAGACCGGGGAGTAGCGCCGGGAATAAAAGACATGGGTCAGCATCCCCACGCTCAGGACTACCAGGAGAATGGTCAGCCACTCACGGAGGATATCCTTAAGTATACTGTAGTAATTCACCGTACCACGGACAGATGAGGTCATACGTTCTTCCATTACGCCTCACCTCCTTCCTGTTCGGCAGAAGCCGCCTGTTCCACAGATGCCTGTCCGGCTGCATCCTCCGCCGAAACCGCGTCGGCCGGATCGCGCACTACAACAAACTGCCGGGCGGTACCCGTCAGGATCTCTGCATTTCCGTTGTTGACCGACATGCTGATGTTTACGACATAATTACCCGGCGTATTCGGATCAAGGTCGGTCTCCACATCGATCTGGTCATACCCTACTACGATCTTTTCCGACGGATCAATATCGCTCCTGCCGTAGTTGCCGGCCCCCGGAACGACCTCATAAGTGCGGTTGGCAATGATCACGTCCCTGATGCTGCTACGCGGATCATAGGTCTGCCCCGGATTCATGTAGACCGCATAATTAATCAGCTCGATCTCCGGACCGCGCGCCCCGCCGCCCCG
>CADBQM010000374.1 GCA_902796795.1 uncultured Eubacteriales bacterium | reverse complement strand
GAGAGCGAGATGCCCTGCTCCCGGGCGATCGCGGAAAGATCGTCAAACTCATACTTTGTCCGCTGTACGCCGTAGCCCGAAGAGATCTTCTCGCGGACCGGGCCGTACGCCGTTTCGATCGTCCGGCTCTTCCGGGACAGCGTATAGCGCTTCATGACGCTTTCGCGGATCCCGATCGTCGTCGTGTAACGGAAGAGCGCCGCGACTGCCGCGTCCTTCTTTTCGTCCCGGACAAGGAGCGAAAGCACGACGCCGGGGCGGTTCTTCTTCATGCCCGCGGGCGTGGTCCACACGTCCAGCGCGCCGGCTTCAAACAGCCGCTCCATCGCAAAGCCGAGTTCTTCCGCTGTCATATCATCGACGTTGCAGGCAAGCTCCGTGACCGTGCCGACCTGGTCGTCGCTGCTGCCGATAAACGCGCGCACGCAGTTCGCGGCTTCGAAATCCTTCTTGCCCATGCCGTAGCCGATCGCTTCGGTCTTCATGACCGGCATCGGGCCGAATTCATCGGCAAAATAGCGGAGCAGCGCGGCGCCGGTCGGCGTGCAGAGCTCGCCGCGGATCTTCCCGCCGTAGATTGGCGCGTCTCTCAGGATGTAGGCCGTCGCAGGCGCCGGGACCGGCAGGATCCCGTGGGCGCAGCGCACCTGGCCGCTGCCGACGTGGATCGGTGAAACGACGACCTTATCGGGCTTCAGTTCTTCCATCAGCAGGCAGACCGCCGTCACGTCCGCGACCGCGTCCATCGTCCCCACCTCGTGGAAGTGGATCTCCGTCACCGGAACGCCGTGCGCGTGGCTTTCCGCCTCCGCGATCAGCCGGTAGACGCCGAGCACGCTCCTCAGCACATAGGAAGAGACCGGAAGGTCCTCCACGATGTGCTCGATCTCGTGCATCCCGCTGTGGTGATGGTGATGATGTTCATGGTCGTGCTCGTGGTCATGGTCATGATGATGCTCGTGATCATGGTCATGGTCATGATGGTGTTCATGGTCATGCTCGTGGTCGTGGTCATGCTCGTGCACGTCCTCGCCGGCTTCCTCTTCTTCGCCGTTCACGGTCACCGTCATGTGGGTCCCGCGGATCCCGCACTTTTCCGCTGCTTCCGCGCGGTACACGACCCCGGGGATCTTCAGTGCGTTCAGTTTTTTTACAAAAGCTTCTTTGTCGGAGACAAGTTCAAGGAGCGCGGCCGTCAGCATATCGCCGGCGGCGCCCATCGCGCAGTCAAAATAAAGCGTCTTCACACGGATCCCCTTTCTTTCTTTATATGTCCTTACTCCATGACCGGCGTCCAGTGCTTCTGGCCGTAGATATCCGTCAGCCGGTAGACCGCCTCGGCCTTTTCGGCATTGATATAAACGTCGCTGACCTGTTCGTTTCCGGTGTAGACGTGCTGTTTGCCGTAGCGGTAGCTGTTTTCGTAGGTACCGTCATAGTTGTAATAGTCGCAGATATAGTCGATCACGTCGCCCGGCGTCAGCGCGTCCTGCGCCTTCGCGATGGTCTCGGTCTCGCCGTTCTCATAGATCCGGCGCACTCCCGCGATATAGCCGGAGGGATGCTCGTTGTCGTGGACCAGGATGAGCTCCGCGCGCTCGCCGTTCAGCAGGATCGGGACGTAGCCCATGATCGTATAGGCACTGCCTTCCCGCGCGGTCCCGATATAGTAGTACGGGATCGGATCGTTGTCGATCGCGGGCCAGACGCCGTTGAACGCGCCGACCAGGTGGCCGCTGTCGGTAAACTCAAAGACGTTGTCCAGGCCGAGGTCGATGTAGCCGCTGCCGTCGTCATAATAGACGCTGAGGGCGATCTCGTTGACCAGGTCCCACTGCTCTGCCGGCAGATAAAGGAGTTTCCTGCCGCTGTCTTCGCCGGCGCCGTCGGACCAGACGAGGAGCTGCGGATCCAGCTGGTTGTTCGCGATGAAGGAAGTCGTCCGCTGAACGTCCAGGCCTTCCTTAAGGAATTCACTGTTGTCTTTGTTCAGGCCTTCGACGTTCGCCATCCGTCCGCCGAGCAGGCCGCTTAAGAGCTCGGAGATCGCGTCGGAACCGAGCATCGATCCCGAAGGTTCATAGGAGGAGCCGCCGAGCAGCTGCATGAGCGGGTTCGACGCGCCGCCGGAGCTCGCCTGGCCGGCGGTCTCGTAGCTCGCGAACTGCTTGATGCAGCGGGAGTATTCGTTGTCCAGGCCGATCGCCTTGTAGGACTTCACGGCGCTGTCCACCTTGGAGGTCTTCCGGTACGGGAAGTAGACGGAAAGGCCGTAGGCGTTCGTCATGTTACTCGAAGTATTGTTATATTTGATCGCACTGAGAAGCGTCTTCGCGAGCAGCTTCGATTCGTCCGAGCCGATCTTGTTCGCGAGGTCGACGATATCGACCTGGTCGATCTTGGAGGAAGTCGCAAACTCACGGGCACCGCTCCGCGCCTGGGAGACCTGCTTATAGGCGCCGTCTTCCATCAGCCTGGTCGTGCCGGAAGCAAAGCCCTTGAATGCCTCCGGGGCCGTCTTTTCAAGCTCCGCGAGGTCGACGACGGAAAGCGTCGTCTTCTGGCCCGGGCAGCGCTGGTTGCAGACACTGACAAAATCGTCGACGATCGCCTTGCCGATGTCGAGCGTCGCCATCGAAGTGTTCTTGCTGAACGCGTTCAGCCAGTTGGTGTAATACCAGCCGACGCCGGGTTCGGTCTCTTCGGAAGCGATCATGTAGTCCGCATGCTTCGTCAGCATCAGCGCGTTCTCGAGCGTCGCCATCAGGCAGGTGTCGAAGCCGATGAAATCGAAGGTCACGCCGCCGGAAGTCAGCGCCTGGTCGATGCCGGAAAGGCCCATGGAGCCCGCGCTCGTGTTGCGTTCGTCATAACCGTAGCCGGTCAGCGATCCTCCGCCGTGATCCCAGAAGATCAGCTCGTTCCGGTCCGCGGGAAAGTTCTGTTTGCAGTACTGGATAAAGGAAGCCAACGTCTCCGGCTTCGTCATCGCGCCGGTGCCGGCGTTGTCCACGAGCGTCTTCAGGCCGCCGCTCTTCAGCTGGTAGATCTGGTTGGTCTTGTTGCTGATGAAGCTGGTCTTCCACTTCTTTGCGCCGCCGGTGTAGACGATCACGTTGATCTTGTCGGAGATCGAAGCCGAGGCCATTTCCTTTAAGTCGGAGGATGCCATGCCGCTCTGCGACCCCAGGTCCGCG
>CADBQM010000373.1 GCA_902796795.1 uncultured Eubacteriales bacterium | reverse complement strand
TGTGGTTTTTTATACTTACAGACGGCTTGGATCTCTTATGAATCTAAGAAAGGCGGTCTTCCCTGATGGAAAACGACCCGTATGAGGTGATTCGGAGCAACTACCCCGGCTATTCCCGGACTTTCCGCCGCATCGCGGACTACATCCTGGAAAACGGGGACCGTTTTGATGACAGCATCCTGAAGATGACCATCCGGGATCTCGCCGCCAGGACCCGCGTCGCGGAATCCAGCATCATCCGCTTCTGCAGGGAATGCGGCTTCTCCGGCTTCAGCGAGTTCAAGATCATGCTCGCGAAATACAGCCGGCGCCGTTCCTCGATCATCTTCGAGAGCCTCGCGGACGATGCCGAAGAAAAGAATTACCGGGACATCTTCTCCCTGACCGTCGAGACCCTGCAGATCGCGCGGGACCAGATGGATTACAGCACGCTCGAAAAGCTGACGGACGCCATCTGCAGCGCCGGGCGGATCATCTGCTGCGGGGTCGGCATGTCCGGCAGCGTCGCGGTCAGTTTTGCGGCCCACCTGCAGCGCGTCGGCATTCCGGCGCAGGCCGTGACAGACGGGGAGCTGCTCCAGATGGCGGCCCGGACTGCGGACCCGGATGCCCTGTTCATCGGCATCTCCAAGAGCGGCCGGAGCGCCCCGATCGTCTATGCCTTCGAGACCGCCCACGAGCGCGGCGCCGTCACGGCCTGTCTGTCCGGCTATCGGAACACGCCGCTCGGCCGGCACTGCGATATCCAGGTGATCCATTACTGCCCGACCACGATGCTGATGAACTGCCGCGTGGTCCAGAATACGATCATCGACTGCGTCTACCTGAACGCGGCACGGCGCCGTCAGCAGGAGGCCGAACAGGCCTACCGCGAGAACCGTCAGGCCATCAGCCGCCTGTACGTCCAGGATACGTCCCAGAAAGGATGACCCCATCATGCTGACTACTGTTCTCTTCGATATGGGAGGAACGCTCGAAAACATCTGGTACACTCCCGAGACCCGTACCGCCGCCATCGCGCGTGCGCGGGAGATCCTGCAGGAGAACGGCATGGAAGCCGGAGATACGTTCGAGGCTTTCCGCGCGTCGTTCGAACAGGGATATAAGGACTATAAGACCTGGGCCGATGCGCACGGCCGCGAGCTCAAGCCCGAAGAGATCTGGCCCGACTGGTATCTGCGTGACTTCCCCGACGCGAAACGGATGAGTCCGGAACTGGCGGAGGAGCTCGCGAACATGTGGGAATACACGCTGTTCCACCGCGAACTGCGCGAAGGCGCCGAGGAGATGCTGCGCACCCTCAAGGCACGCGGCTGGCGTCTGGGCGTGATCTCCAACAATTCCTCCCTTTATAATGTATTCAACGTGCTGGAGAACTGCGGCATACGGGACCTGATGGAAGATGTGACGGTCTCGAGCGTGACCGGCTACCGCAAGCCCAATCCGGAGATCTTCCGGATCTCGCTGCGGCAGATGTGCGTGGACGCGTCGGAATGCGTCTATGTCGGAGATACGCCGACCAAGGATATCGGCGGTGCGCAGGCTATGGGCTTTGGCGCCACGGTCCTGATCGCGTCGTTTCTGACGGCTGAGAGAGAGCCGGACCGGACCGGCCTGCCGGTGCCGGACATTGAGATCAGAAAGCTCGCAGAGCTTCCCGACAAGCTGGAGCAGCTGCGCATCGAGCGCGGGAAAGCCTGACGTGCCGAAAGGAGATACACCATGAGACCTTATGACACCTTTATCATCGGACAGCTGTGCATCGACGAGGTCGTCCAGGCGGACGGGACCGGCGAATGGTCGGTCGGCGGCGCGGTCGTCTACTCGTCCTACTCGGCGCTGGCCGGCGGGAACCATGTCGGCATCCTGATCAAATCATCGGCCAAGGACCGCATGATCCCTTACGTGCTGCCGGTCAAGAACGCGGATATCTACTGGCGCGAATCGAAGACCGGCACCACTTCGATCCGCAACGAATTTCTCGATGACAAGCACGAGCGCCGCATCACGACCGCGCTGGCGCAGGGCGAGATGATCATGGCGTCGGAGATCCCGGACGTGGAGGCGAAGGTCTACCATATGGCCGGTCTGATGGACGGGGATTACGACAACGAGATGATCCCGATGCTCGCAAAGCGCGGCAAGGTGGCCCTCGACATGCAGTGCTATCTGCGCAAGCCGGATCCGAAGACCGGCGAGATGGTCTACGGCGACTGGCCTTATAAGGAAAAATACTTCCCGTACATCACCTACCTGAAGACCGACGCCGCGGAAGCCGAGATCCTGACCGGCACGTCCGACCGCCGCGAAGCCGCCCGCATGATGGTGGAATGGGGCGTCAAGGAAGCCCTGATCACGCACAACACCGAAGTGCTGGTCTATGACGGCAAAGAGTATTACACCTGCCCGCTCAAGCCCACGAGTCTGGACGGCCGGACCGGCCGCGGCGATACCACCTGCTCCGCCTATATCACGGAGCGCGAGCGCGCCGATATCCCGACGGCCCTGCAGTACGCCTGCGGCCTGGTCTCGCTGAAGATCGCGATCCCCGGACCGTTCAAGGGCACGCGTGCCGATGTCGAACAGTTCATCAAAGAGAATTA
>CADBQM010000372.1 GCA_902796795.1 uncultured Eubacteriales bacterium | reverse complement strand
GCGATCGTCAGATATTTATAGCTCAGGCTCTTGCTGCGGATCGACAATGCTTCGCGCTCCCCGATCAGGGAAGACAGCGCGTTCATCGCAAGGTTCAGGTTGGCGCCCGAAGAATAGGCGTTGTAGTTTTCGTCAAGGAAATAACCGGATGCAAACCAGATCAGCTTCCCCTCGTTTCCGATCTTCGCGGATGCCGCAAGCGCGAACGGGCCGTCGGTATCGCCTTCTTCCTTTTCGTAGGTCTTCAGATCAAACCCGGCCGCTTTGATGAAGGAATCCGACGAACTCGTCAGGAGCGCCGTCGCCGCGGTGCTGTTTACCGAAATACCGCCGGCGAGCGGGAATATCACATAATACTTCTCCTCGATCAGGGGATCCGTGACCGCGTCGGACTGGATATCCGGAAGCAGGATATAGGGCTGCTGGAAAGCGTAATGGGCACGGTCGCTCTCGATGACCAGTCCTTCTTCCGCCTTCAGGCCAAACAGGACCGGGACACTGAAAAGATTCGTGAGCGTACCGCCCTCGTTCGGTCCAGCGATCAGCAGCAGCTTTCCGCCGTTATTCAGGTAGTTCACCAGAAGCGTCGCTTCTTCCTGTGAGATGTCCGTCGAAGGCGCATAGATCAGCAGCGCGTCCGCATCCTCCGGCACCGCGTCCTGATTCAGCAGGGAAATGGACGCCAGCTCCAGATTCGCTTTTTCGATCTGGGTCTGGAATCCGGCCGGGAGTTCTGCTTCCCCATGCCCTTCCAGGGCATACACCTTGGGAAGTTTGTCCGAGACGACATAATCGATGGCGGAAGTGACCGCCCCTTCTCCGTCAAAAGAGTAAACATAAGAATAGTTCGTCGGATCCGTATCCTTAAGATAAATATCGTCAAAGCTGATATAGCGGCTCTTCTCCCCGCATTCCACGATCAGGCTGTTGTTCGGCACTTCTTTGTCCGTGTACTTCGCGGCAAAAGTCGGATAAACGTCAGGATTCTTTTTGACCACGCTGAGGTGCCCGGAAAGGCTCTCATACTTCCCGAGAAGATTCTCGATGATCTTATCTTCCTTGTCCGCCTGTACGATCCAGTAGATCGTTACATCTTTTGTGAGCGTGTTAACGACTGCCTTTGTGCTGCTGGTGACAGAATAAAGATTGGTCGCGGTCATATCGTGCTTTGTCAGCGCGGCCGGAACTACGGAAACGAGTACATTGACAGCGATCAGAATCGCGATCACAACGGCTGTCAGCACCAGGGAGTACGAACCGCCCTTCGCCGCGATGCGGCGGTTTTTCTTTACATCATTCGTCTTCATCAGTTGTACCTCCGTTTCTCCAGCGACTGTATGGTCAGGAAAATACCGAGAATGATGACGGATGCGTAGAATACCAGCGCAGTCAGATCAAAAATACCATTCACGAATATTTCAAAGCGGCTGAAAAGGGATAGTTTCTTCATGATATTGGGAAGCAGTCCCTCAAAACGGTTCGGCCAGATAAAATAGGCGGCCGCCGCAAGAGCAATAAGTCCGCCGCCGACGCCGCCGGCGATCCAGTTGTTCCTGGTCAGCGCCCGCACGATAAAACCGATGACCGCCGCGAGCACCAGGATCGCGATAAGACTGCCGACGGCAGTCTTGGAGACCTGTTCCGCCAGCGTTACGCTGAAATAATTGAAAAGAAACACGACGATGGCGATGCCGGCGGCAAAACCCTGGTTCTCCGTCAGCGACGAGATGAACATCCCGATCGAGATCAGCGCCGCGCCCATGCAGAAGAACGCGAATATCGCGCCGTAAGCGCCGGGGAGATACACTTCGCCGTATTTTGAAAAGATATATGGATAGACACAGATGATCACCATCGGCAGCAGGAACATGATAAGAAGGGAAAGATATTTCCCGACGACGATCTGCCAGGTTTTCAGCGGCAGCGCATACAGGAGCTGATCGGTCTTCTGCTTCCGTTCCTCCGAGAAGCAGCGCATCGTCAGTACCGGGATGATCACGACAAGGCCGACGGAAATAAAGCCGAGCACGTACTCAAAACTGGCGATGGAAGCCTGGATATTATAGATCATGGCACCGACGCCGACAAAGCAAAGGAGCGCGGCCGAGAACAGATAGATCGTCAGCGAATTAAACGTGCTGCGCAGTTCATGTTTCAGTACAGCGATCATTGTTCTTCTTCCTCCTTTCCGTTCTCTTCCGCCGTCGCTTCTATAGAAGCTTCCGCTTTATCGGCAGCCGTTTCCGGCGTGCCGGCCGTTGTTTCCTCGTTTCCGGCGGCCGGTACGCTGCCTTCCGCTGTATCGCCTTCCGTCAGTTCAAGGAACACGTCCTCGAGATTTGCCTTCCTTGTCCGGATCTCAAATACCGGGCAGCCTTTTTCGGAAAACGCCATCGTCAGGCGGCCGCAGACGGTCCTGGCGGTCTGCCCTTCACTGAGTTCTGCCGTGATCGTCAGAGTTCCGTCTTCCTCCAGGATCTCCCAGCTGTGAATCCCGTCCACGCCCGCAAGGATCTCCTCCGCCGCGGCCTTTTCCGCCTCCGCCCGGAGGAGCACCCCGCCCGAAGCGAGCAGGATCTTCTGCAGATTCTCCGGCGTATCGAACGCGGCAAGTTTTCCTTCGGAGATGATCAGCACCTGGTCGCAGACAGCCTGTACTTCCGAAAGGATATGAGAACTCAGGATGACCGTATGCGACCTGCCGAGTTCCCTGATCAGATCGCGGATCTCGATGATCTGGATGGGGTCCAGGCCGACCGTGGGTTCGTCAAGGATAATGACCGCAGGATCGCCGAT
>CADBQM010000371.1 GCA_902796795.1 uncultured Eubacteriales bacterium | reverse complement strand
GGGATCTCCCGCCGCACCTTTTTCCGGACGGTCAGGAAATAGATCGTACCGATCACCGCCGCAAGGATCCAGGAGATCGGATAGGAAAGGTACAGGATCGTCAGCGAGCGGTCGATGGTGAAGACCGTCAGGATCCAGATGATACGGAACACGCAGACACAGACGACGGTGTTCAGCATCGGGAAGAAGGACCGGTTCATCGCGCGGCAGACGTTGGAAGGCGTGCCCATCCAGATACTGGTGAACTGGGTCAGGCAGATGATGCCCATGCGGAGCATGCCCACGTCGATCACCGCGGGGTCGGTCGAGAAGATCCCGAGCAGCGGCCGGCCAAGAAGATAGGCGGCGCCGCCGAACAGGATGCCCGAAGAAGTGCCGAGGATCAGGGTGTAGATCAGGATCTTATCGACCCGCTTGAATTCCCTGGCGCCGTAGTTCTGGCCGGTAAAGCTGATGGCCGCCTGTGAAAAGGCGTCCATCGCCACATAGCAGAAGCCTTCGATGTTGGCCGCGGCAGCATTTCCCGCCATCGTCACCGAACCGAAGGAATTGATCGAAGACTGGATCAGCATGTTGGAGATCGCAAAGGACGCGCCCTGGAAGCCCGCGGGCAGGCCGATACGTGTCATCCGCCCGAGCTTGGACCAGGTAATACGCGCTTCTTTCCAGCGGAAGCCCCAGTCACCTTTGCTCTTAATGAGGCAGCTCAGGACCAGGACAGCGGACACCGTCTCCGAAACCACAGTCGCGATCGCAACGCCGGCGACGCCGAGCTTGAACACGATCACGAGCAGGAGGTTCAGTCCGACGTTGATCACGCCGGAGATCATCATGAAGATCAGCGGCCTCTTCGTATCACCGGCAGCGCGCAGGATCGCCGAACCGTAGTTGTAGACCATCAGCATCGGCATGCCGGTGAAATAGATCTTGATATAGAGCTCGGCGAGGTCGATCACATCCTCCGGGGAGCCCATCATATTCAGCATCGGACGTGCGAGCAGGAAGCCCAGTCCGACCAGGATCAGGCCGAAGACGGCGCTCGCCACGATCGAAGTATGCACCGTTTCGCTTAAGTCCTTTTTTCTTCCGGAACCCAGATACTGCGCCGTCAGGACGTTGGTGCCGACCGAAAGCCCCATGAAGAGCGTTACGATCAGGTTGATCAGCGGGCCGTTGGAGCCCACCGCCGCCAGCGCCTGCTGTCCGGTAAAACGTCCCACCACAGCAGTATCCGCGGCATTGAAAAGTAACTGCAGGACGCCGGACGCCATCAACGGCAGGGCAAAAGTGATCATTTTGCCGAGCAGCGGGCCCTTCGTCATATCCATCTTATTGCGCGCCAAATCTCCATCCTCCAATTTCTTCCGGCCGCCGGCATCAATAACCTTTTTATTATACATATAAAGCATTATTAAATCAAGGATTCCGCCGTTTTGTCCGGGGGCGACTTGTTTATCCCGCTGTATTAAAATGCCTTTGGGCACGGTCCTTTCACTGATCGGCGATCTTACTTTTGTCATTGCGGCAGTCCTTGCCGTCATTTCAGGCGGAATGATAAGGAGCGGTGCCGCAGAGTCCGCGGTCGGCGCGATGACCGGTATTTCCGCCGGCCTGATCGTCAGCAGCATCGTGACCGACTTTTCACTGATCTTCGTGAATCTGGCCCAAATGCTGGTAGCATTCTACATCGTCCAGGGCATCGTCAACCTGGCGTCCAAGCTGAACGAGCACGACATGGTAAAACAGGGCGGACAGGTCCGCATCTACCTGCTGATCGCTTATTCCGTTCCGATCGCGGTGGACCTGATCGCAATCATTCTTTCCCTGAGCAAGAAGAGCCTCCTTGCAAATGTTTTTTCGCTGGCCGGCTCCGCGCTTTCGTTGGTCGTCTACTTCATCTATCTTACCTACCTGAAGAGCGCGAAGAAAATGCTGGAAGCCAACTGAATACAGTGATCTGAATAGCATCAAAAAGCCGGGCTTTCTCAGCTTTAAGCTGCAGCCTTTTTTTCTTTCTTTTTTCTGATCCCCATGACGATCGCCACACCTAAGATCCCAACGAACAGGCCGGCAGCTCCCGTACCTGTGATTCTTTTTTCAACAAGGTCGCCCTTGTTGCCGGCCTTGATCATCCGATCCGCTTTATCTGACCAGTTTCTTCTCTGTTATTCTTCCGGGCTCCAGCTTTCCTGGAGCGGATCGATCTGAAGCTTGCCGGATACGCGGACTGCCACCTGGTATCTGTCCTCGTAGACGATCTCTCCGGGCAGTGTGTTGGTATAGACAAGAAAATACGGATGATGGTAGCGTTCCAGCAGCCAGAGCGCCGGCCGGATCATCTTCATCATCTCTTCCGTCCCCTCTGTCTTAAAGAAACAGACGACCTTTTCCCGGTTTCTGCACTGCGGCGGCCACGGAAGATTCTCCGCGAACCAACTGTCGATCTCCCGGAAAAGGCCTGCATCCTCCTCATCCATGACGTCGTTCTGGATCAGCTGCCAGCACATGCTGAAGATCCCTTTGGCGTACATGGTGTTTTCCGCGAGTTCCTGGCCCTGGATACGGGCATATTTAAACTTCATCATGGATCTGTCTCCGCTGTTCTTAAAGCTGCGCGGGCGGTTCGCCCGGACTGTCTGCACAAGCCCACTATAGTTCATTTATAAACCGGATTCAAGGATTTTCTGCCCCTCTTCCTTTCGGTGAATTATATTCCCCGATTGATTTTCCGGCTTGTTAAGGATATAACATTAGTCGTAAAGGAGGTATATACCAATGAGAAGGGGAAAAATCATCTGTTTAATCCTTGCGGCAGTGCTCGTTATGAGCATGACTGCCTGCTCTTCCGGCTCCAAAACGCCCGAATCGGCTGCTGAAAAAACTACTGAAGCATCTGCCGAGACGGAATCCAAGTCCGCTGAGGAAGCCGACGTGCTGTCTTTCCTGAAGGCCGGCGAAATGTATGTTGAACTGAAGCTGGAAAGTTCCGTTAAGAACGCGGCGGTTTCTGTGGACGGTACCAAACTGAGCGGCAGCAAGACCGCATATAAAAAAGGCGCGGCGTTTGAACTCAGCGGCGACTTTGCCGAAGAAAGCAGCGTGAACGTGATCGTCGTCGTTGACAAAGGCACGAGCGATTCCGACAGGACCAGTGCCGAATTCAAGAACGGCATAGACGCTGACAGGGTATCGGAGTACGTCACCAAAGTCCTGGCCCGCGACAATACGCAGAAGATCTTCATTTCCATCTTTGAAAAAGGTGGCAGCTGGGACAAGAGCCTCAGTGAGAAAATGAACGAATTCATCGCCGGAATGTTCCCGGTACTGAAATAAAACAATGCGGTGAAGCGTTTTCCAAAGCGCATCCCGGCAATAAAAAGTGACAGCAGGTCCAGAACCTGCTGTCACTTTTTTTACGGATCGTATTTACAGCGGCGGCAGGCCGAGCTCGTCGCGGAAATATCCGCGGGTATCGGCGCGGCGGCCATTGCGGTCGCGGACAGAGATCTGCACATAGCGGGCGCCGGCGGGGAGCTTCAGGTCCGCCGCCTTGAGGTCGGCGCCTTCCGGCGCGTGGACGGCCACGGGAGACTTGCTGCCCACATGGCAGACGATCATCTCCGCCCCGGAGCATTCCACATGGACCGTCTCTCCGTCAAACGAGACTTCCCGAAACGTCGGGCCCATCGTCGCATACATTTCACCGGTCTCCATGGCATGGTACACACTGCCGTAGTCCAGGCTGTCGGCCAGGATCATCGTCCAGGCGACAAAGGAATCGCAGGCCGGAGAGCCGAACGGCGCACGGTTATGATTGTCGTCCCCGGCGTGTACGAACATCCGCTTTCCGGAAAGCAGGAGCTTCTGATACAGGGCGCCGTTGTATTCCATCCCGTTGGTCACCCAGCAGGTACCGTTCATGATCTCGAGACTGAAGCAGCCTTCATAAGAAAGGATGCGCTCTTCCGTCTCCATGGACCAGACCGGATGGTTGTAGGAGACCAGGTACCCGTTCTCCTTCGCGGTCCGGATGAATTCGTTGATGTATTCTGCCGTGTATTCGCGGATACGCTGCGAACCGGCCTTCTTCAGGGCCGCTTTCTCTTCGGGCGTGCGGTACTTGGTGGAGCGGTCGTTGTAGCAGATGATCGTCTCGTTCCGTGGATCCCGTGCGAAGAGATTCAGGTGGACTTCCGGCGCGTAAGGGTCCGAAACATACGAAGGATCCGGCCGGATATAAGCCTCGTACCCGGTCAGCAGAAGAAAGTCCGGCCCGCTGAGCTCAAGATAGCT
>CADBQM010000370.1 GCA_902796795.1 uncultured Eubacteriales bacterium | reverse complement strand
CGTTGCCGACGAGCCGATCTCCGCACTGGACGTTTCGATCCGTGCGCAGGTGCTGAACCTCTTAAAGAAGTTCCAGCAGGAGCGCGGTCTGACCTACCTTTTTATCGCGCATGACCTTTCGATCGTCCGCTTCATCAGCGACCGTATCGTCGTTATCTACAAGGGCCGTGTCATGGAGATCGCGGAAACGGAAGAACTGTTCTCCTATCCGCTGCATCCGTACACCAAGTCCCTAATCTCGGCGATCCCGATCCCGGACCCGATCATCGAAAAGGAAAAGAAGCTCTTCGTCTACGAACCGGACAAGATGCACGATTATTCCAAGGAAGGCCCGGAGCTCCGGGACCTCGGAAACGGGCACATGGTCTTCTGCAACAGCGAAGAATTCGAAAAGTACAAAAAACTCCGTTTCGGAAACGGGGAATGAATGGGAAACGGATCGCAGCGCTGCGGTCCGTTTTTCAGAAAGCGCTGCGTCTTTACGGGACCGCAGCCTGACGGAGACGAAGTATGTTCTTCAAAAAGAAGGAAACAGACAACAGACGGGGAGAGCCCGTTGCAAAGCCTGAAACGAAAGAAAGCACGGACGGGAAGACGCCTGAAGACGCGATGGCGCGCCTGAAGAAAAAGAGCCGTATGAAGGACGTGATCCCGCATTTTAAGCTCCGTCTCGTGCTCTTTATCATCGCGCTGATCGTGGCGGTCGGCGGGATCACGCTCGGCGTCATGAACATCGGCCGGATGAAGTCCGGTTTCTACGAGATCAAGGGCGACAGCATCGACGAAGCGTCGCTGTACCAGAACGGCTTTCAGTTCAATTATTATCTCAGCGGAAACTCCGGTGATAACCGCAGCACCCGCAATGAGCTGCGTGCGCTCTATATGAGCACGATGCTCCGGAGCTACAAGCTGACCGATCCCGGGACCGAATATGAGAACTACGTCAATCTCGCGACGCTGAACAAACACCCAAATGAGGCGCAGACACTGGACGCGGAACTCTACGATATCCTGAAGGATGCGTATGCAAAAACGCTGGAAAACAGCGGTTTCAGCGTTTTCGCGGGGCCTTTTTACAGCGAGTGGACGGAGATCCTCTACCTGGACGATCCTTTTGCCTATGATCCGCTGCTGAACCCGGAAGAAGCGGAAAAACTCGCGGCGCTTGCGGAAGCGGCTTCCCCTGGAGGCGCGTACGCGGAACTCATTTTTGAGGACAGTGAGCGGAAGGTCACGCTGAAGCTCTCCGACGCCTGCCGGGACCTTCTCGCGCGCTATGACGTCAGCGCGCCGGTGCTGGACCTGAATCTTCTAAGGGACGCGTACCGCATCCGCCTGCTTGCCGGCATCCTGAAAGAGCGCGGCTATGACGACGGCTACATTGCCGCGGAGAGCGGACTTACGGCGGCTCTTGACGGCTTTGACCGGGGCGGCTTTGCCCTGTATGCGCTGCCGGAGGACGAAAACGGAAAGACCGTGATCGGCGGGGATGCCGTCACCGCGGCCGAGGTCGCTTCCGCGCCCGGGCGCAGCGCTTCTGTTTTCCGCGCGTTCGGCCTGTTTGCCGGCGACCCCGGCTATTACAGCTATGAAGCGGACGGGATCAGCGTTTTCCGCGGACCGTCTCCGATGCTGAACGGGCAGGGCTTCCTTTCTTCGATGGCAGTCTCGGACGAAAGCGCGGTGGAAGCGGTCTACCGGAACATCTGCCTGAACACGGCGGCGGGGGAGAAAAAAGCACTGGACGAAGTCCTTGCCGATCCGAAGGTCTCCTACCTCTTTACCCTTCCGGAGGATCTTTCGGGCAAAAACAGACGGCGCATCCTGATGAACGGATACGCCGCCGGGATCACTTCGGTGAAAAGTGAGTTTGGTTTTTATCTGGAAGAAGCGGAATTCGACTGATACAAAAGAGAGCCGAATCAGTAACGGGGTTCGTTATAGATCGGGATACGGGGCGCCTCCTCAGGAGGCGCTTCTTTTTTACGCGGCGCGTCTTCGTGCTGGCCGAGGATAAAGTTGATGAAAGCGCGCGTACGTTCCTGCTGCGGATGCTCGAAGAATTCCTTTGACGATCCCTGCTCGACGATCCTTCCGTCCTCCATGAAGATGACCTTGCTTGAAACGTTCCGGGCAAATTCCATCTCATGCGTGACGACGAGCATCGTCATGCCTTCCCGCGCGAGCTGCCGCATG
>CADBQM010000369.1 GCA_902796795.1 uncultured Eubacteriales bacterium | reverse complement strand
TGAGGACTGCCCGTCGGAGAAAAAGGAGATCGTCTGGTTCGACGAAGGCCAGCATTCCAGGATCCGCCTGAAGAACCAGGAACGCTACGACGCGGTGATCGCGGACTGGACGGCCAGGATCATTGCCCCGGCAAAGAAAATGCTTGAAAAATGAGCAAAAAATCTGTATGCTAAATAAAAGGTTATAAATGTCACTGCCGGCGAATGGCAGCACAGAAGAATCCCCATTCATGGGAAATTACAGGAGGTAAATTATGATCTGTAGTAATTGCGGTGCCGAACTTGCTGACGGCGCGAAGTTCTGCGGTGTCTGCGGTACGCCGGTCGTGATGGAAGCGGCTTCCCGCGCAGCGGAAAATGTACAGGCAGCGGCAGCGGATGCTGCGCCGGCTTTTGAAGCTCCGGTATTCGATACCCCGGTCCAGGAAGCTCCGGCCCCCGAAGCACCGGTCTTTACCGCGCCCGTCTTTGAGACGCCCCAGCAGCCGACTTATCAGCAGCCGGTCTACCAGGAGCCTGTTTATCAGCAGCCCACCTATCAGCAGCCGACCTATCAGGTGCCGAACGACACCCCGGTCGTGGACGAGCAGGAGCGTGCTTCCGCGAAGTCCGTTTTGACCATGGGCATCCTTTCCGTCGCGTTCGCGGCCTTCTTCTATACCGCGATCCTCGGCGTCATCTTCGGCGCGATCGGCCTCGGCAAGGCAAAAGCGTACGCTGCGCAGTATCAGACCTTCTCCCCGAAGGCCAGGATCGGTAAGTACCTGTCCCTCGGCGGCCTGATCGCCGGCATCATCTTCGCCGTGATCGTGTTCATCATCATCGTCGGCGCGATCATCGCTGCCATGAACAGCTGATCTTAAGAAAACAGAAGACAAGCGTGCCCCGCACGGCCTGGCCGTGCGGGGCATTTTAAAGAAATCGACGATTTGTAAGACAAGGAGCAGTACAGATGAAAAAGTTTGTGATCACCATGGAAAACGGCGGCGTGATGTCCGGCGAGCTTTACGAAGAGATCGCGCCCATCTCCGCGGCAAATTTCGAGAAGCTGGCGAACAGCGGTTTTTATGACGGCCTGATCTTCCACCGCGTTATCCCCGGATTCATGATCCAGGGCGGCTGCCCGGACGGCACGGGCATGGGCGGCCCCGGCTATACGATCAAGGGCGAATTCGCGATGAACGGCGTGAAGAACGACCTGAAGCATACCCGCGGCGTCCTTTCGATGGCCCGCGCGATGGATCCGGATTCCGCCGGTTCCCAGTTCTTCATCATGGTCGCCGACGCGCCGCATCTCGACGGCAGCTACGCCGCGTTCGGGAAGGTGACGGAAGGTATGGAGACCGCGGACAAGATCGTCTCCGTCCGCCGGGACTTCCGGGACAAGCCTTTTGAAGCGCAGCGGATCCTTTCGATCCGCGTCGAGTAAGCAGAAGGAACGGCGAAAGGATGCAGTACAGAAAAGACCGCTGCGGAAAGGAGCTGTCCCTCCTCGGTTACGGCTGCATGCGTTTCACGCGCAGCGCCGGCCGCATCGACTTTGATAAGGCCGAGCGGGAACTGATGACGGCTTTTCACGCCGGCGTCAACTATTATGACACCGCCTATATCTACCCCGGCTCCGAGGAACTGCTCGGGAAGGTCGTGGAAAAGAACGGCATCCGGGATAAGATCTATATCGCGACCAAGCTGCCGCATTACCTGATCCGGAAGAAGGAGCAGATCGAGAAGATCTTCCGGGAGGAGCTGGAACGGCTCCGGACCGACCATGTGGATTTTTACCTGATGCACATGATGAACGACGTCCGCGCCTTCGAAAGGATGCAGGAATTCGGGATCGCCGACTGGATCCGGGAAAAGAAGGAGAGCGGCGAGATCCGGGAGATCGGTTTTTCCTACCACGGGAACAGCGATGCCTTCCGGAAGATCGTGGATGCCTTTGACTGGGATTTCTGCCAGATCCAGTATAACTATATGGACGAGAACAGCCAGGCGGGGCGTACGGGACTGAAATACGCGGCGGAAAAAGGCCTGGCCGTGATCATCATGGAGCCC
>CADBQM010000368.1 GCA_902796795.1 uncultured Eubacteriales bacterium | reverse complement strand
CAAAAGACTCGTCCCCTTCGCCGTTCTTGCCCGGTAGTTTTTGATCAGGTTCACCGGCCAGGAAATGCCGAACAGGATCAGCATCAGCGTTTCAAGAATCTCGGCCATTCTTCCCTCCTTCTAATGATTCGTTAAACTCAGATCTCCATCTGAAGGGCGATCTTCAGGGCTTCTTCATCTTCCTTCGTCAACGGATTGATCGATTTCCCGTTCATGATCTCCTTGACGTAGGTGTAGCAGCCGTCCTGCCCGTGGATCGTATTGATGATGATCCCGTTGTTTTCATTGTTGAGCAGGCAGATCACCGCACTGACCTTGCCGGCCATGCCCGGAAACGCGTTGTATTTGACCAGGCCCGTCTTCCGGTAGGCTGTCAGCAGGTTTTCGTTGATCCGGACGATCTCGTCCACGTTGTTCTTCAGCTGGATCTTGACCTTCTGGTTGTCCTCCAGGACGCTTCTTAAGATCGCTTCCAGCGATTCCCCGTCGGTCCCGCGCGTCAGTGCGTCGATCCGGTCTTCCAGCTTGCGGTGCTTGACGCCGAAAACGATGAACAGGACCAGCAGGATCATGTTCAGGATCAGCGAGATCAGCGCGACGTAGATCGCGACAGACGATGCCGCTTCAAAAAAACTTTCCATCAGCTTTACTCCTTATCAGCGGATATGTGCGAGGATGCGCTCCAGCTCCTCCAGCGAATAGTATTCGATCTCGATGTGCCCGCTGTTCTCACCGCTGCGCTTGACCCGGATGCGTGTTCCGAGCTTCTTTTCCAGGGCTTTCTCGACGTTTTCGTACTCTGCTTCGTTAGGAAAACGTTTTCCCTGTCTTCTGCTACTTTTTTCGCCGTTCTTTTTCGCTCGCAGCAGGCTCTCCGTCTGGCGAACACTTAAGCCTTCTTTGATGATCTTTTCGGCGGCTTCCCGCTGCAGCGCCTCGTCTTCCACCCCGAGCAGGACCTTCGCGTGGCCTTCGGAAAGCTGCCCTTCCGCGACCAGCAGTTTCAGGTCCTCCGGCAGCTTCAGCAGGCGCAGCGTATTCGCGATCGCGCTGCGGTTCTTGGAGATCCGCTCGGAAAGCGCTTCCTGCGTCAGCTCATAGTCCTCCATCAGCTTCCGGTATGCTTCCGCTTCTTCGATCGGATTCAGGTCCTTGCGCTGGATATTTTCGATCAGAGAGACTTCGGCGATCTGATGGGCGTCATAGTCCCGGACGATCACCGGCACTTCCTTGAGCCCCGCCAGCTTTGCAGCCCGCCAGCGGCGCTCGCCGGCGATGATCTGGTAATGCTGGCCCTTCTGGACGACGATCAGCGGCTGGATCACGCCGTGCAGACGGATCGATTCCGCCAGTTCCTGCAGTGTTTCGTCGTCAAAATCCTTTCGCGGCTGTTCCCGGTTGGGCTCGATCAGCCGGAGCTTGACGATCTGTTCGATCTTCTTTTCTTCTTCCGTGACCGGCGCCGCCGCTTCCCGGCTTCTGCCGATATCCGCAGCCTCGCCGAGCAGCGTTCCCAGACCCTTCCCGAGTCCTTTTGTCTTTCCTGCCATGATTTATCCTTTCTGTCCGATCACTTCGTCCGCGAGCTTCCTGTAGGCTTCCGCGCCGGATGACCGCGGATCATATTCCATGATCGACATGCCGTGGCTCGGTGCCTCTGCCAGCCGGACGTTGCGCGGGATGATCGTATCATAGACCTTTTCTTTTAAATACTGGCGCACGCTCTCCACGACCTGCTGGGACAGATTGGTCCGGACGTCGTACATGGTAAAGACGACGCCTTCCATCTCGAGCCCCGGATTCAGCTTCTTCTGGACCAGCTGCACCGTATAGAGGAGCTGTGTCAGGCCTTCCATCGCGTAAAATTCGCACTGGATCGGCACCAGGACCGAATTGGCGGTCGTCAGCGCGTTCACCGTCAGCAGGTTCAGGGACGGCGGACAGTCGATCAGTACAAAGTCATAAGCGCCGCTGATCCTGCGCAGTTTCTTTTTCAGGATGAACTCGTGCCGTTCCAGCTCCAGCATCTCGATCTCCGCGCCGGCGAGGTCGACGGTGGACGGAATCAGGTCCAGGCCGGGGCAGACGTCCTTCCGAATGCACTTCTCCGCCGGGCTGTTATTGACGAGCATATCATAGGTATTTCCTTCCCGTACCTTCGGTACGCCGAGGCCGCTGGTCGCGTTCCCCTGCGGATCCATGTCGATCAGAAGGACTTTTTTCCCTTTTTCTGCAAGCGCCGCGGAAAGATTGATCGCTGTCGTCGTCTTTCCCACACCGCCTTTCTGGTTTGCGATCGCAATAATGCGTCCCATGGATAGATCTCCTTTATAAAAAGGCACTTATGCACATAATCCACAAGATATTGTGGATATGTGCCGGTACCGCCACATGAAGTGGTTTCGGAAAAGATCAGAGAGGACCATTAACGCCGGTTTTTCAAGGAAATACAGGCTTTTTCGTTCCTCTCTTTCATGTTCCACGTGGAACATTGTACCATCTGGAAGCAAGATTGTACAGAGCCGAAATGTGTAATAATCAGAAACGGTCCAACAAACCCGGAGGCGATCTTTTCCAGGGTCGTATTTCGCTGGCTCGCCCAGGCGAGCTGAATCTTGCCTGCGCCCGGACAAGCTAATGTTCCACGTGGAACACTATTCGCGTCTGGATTTGATGTTCTATGCGGGCGCTGTCTGGTAGTTTCGGTTCGGTATTTCACGCGAAGAACCCCCTGCAGCCGAGCCTGTTGTTCCGAAATATTGCGGCCTGGTCAGTCTCGATGTTCCACGTGGAACATTATGTCACGTTTGATCTCAGTGTTCCACTTGGAGCATTGTGTCTCGTTTGGTCTCGGTGTTCCACGTGGAACATTGTGTCAGAATCGTTCTCGAAGTTCCGCATAAATATAGCGCCATGAGCGACATCAGCGTTTCACATGGAACATTTTCCTACATACGGCCGGCTGTTCCGCAGGAAAGATCCCAACTCGGCCGGGTCCGCGCTCTGCAAAAGTACTGTCGTTTAAGCAGTCCGGTGTCCCGTATGAAACCGCCTTATCGTCCGGTCCGATATTCCACGGGGAGCTGCGTCATGACCGTTTCTATTGTTCCACGTGGAACATCACCCCGTTACCCGCCGGTGTTCCACGTGGAACATCGTTGCCATCAGAAATGTCTTTCAACGGACATTGGTTCTTGAATTCGTTCTCCTGTCTGTTATAATGAATTACACAAAGACAGCCTTATGGCTGAACAAAGGAGCAGTCTCATGAAGAAGAGTCTATTTCACAGTGACGGACAGTTTTACAAAGCAAACCTGCACGGACACACAACGATCTCAGACGGTCAGGAGACCCCGGAGGAGATCAAAACCATTTATAAGGGCATGGGATACCAGGTCATCGCTTATACAGATCATGACGTCATGATCGATCATTCCGACCTGAACGATCCGGATTTCCTTGCATTAACTTCGTTTGAATATGAATACGACGGACCGAATCCACTATATCTTGGGTTTGATTTCCTGCCGACCTACCATTTCTGCCTTTATGCGCCGCGGCCTGATGAGACCTACTATCCGCAGGCAAATCCCGCATACGCACGCATCGGCAACGCGGCAAACTATGTTCAGCCGTATTATAAAGGGAACGCCGTGCACGACTATAACATCAGCCACGTCAACGCGCTGATCAAAGACGCGCATAAGCACGGCTTCCTGATCGCCTTCAATCATCCGAAGTGGTCCGTAAACCGCTATCAGGACTATGACAAACTCGGTCCGGTCGATTTCATGGAATGCGGCAACACCGGCTGCTTCCTTTCCGGTTATATCAACGACTTTACGGACACCGTTTTCAACGACCTCCTGATGAACGGGCATTACTGTTTCCCGACGGCCACGGACGACGGCCACAGCAAGCGCGACTATGGCAAGGCCTGGACGATGATCAAAGCCGATGCCCTGAATTACGACAGCATCCTTGCGTCACTGCGCTGCGGCGACCTTTACGCAAGCTGGGGTCCGGAGATCAAAGAGATCGCTTATGATCCGGAGACCTGCACCGTGACAGTCAGCGGCTCCCCGGTCCGCTATATCTCGATGATGACGGAGCGGAGAGCGGCACAGCTTGCGGGCGACGGGAAAAACCTGATCTCCGAAGCCGATTTTGATATCCGCCGCTATCTCCAGGACGATCTCGCTTATTCTCCCGACAGGGAGCGCGCGTTCATCCGCTTTGTCCTGGTCGATGCGGAAGGAAACCGCGCGATCTCGCGTGCATACCGCCTGAACGAGCTCGTATAAAACAGAAGCACGGCAGCCATAAAAAGGACCGGTCCATTACGGACCGGCCCTTTTTCTTTTCGTATTTCTTATTCCCAGGTCTTATTCAGCGACTCGTACATGGGAACCGCCTTCCCTTCAACAATTAGTTCGCTTCCAAACTAATATTCTTACACTCCGTATGCGGCGATCCCGGCCACGGCAGCGATACAGATCAGCAGGATCGGCGAGATACCGCCTTTCCGGACTTTCCCTGCACCGAAGTAGATCAGCGCGAGTACCAGTGTCAGGATCAGGGGCCGGAGCAGCAGGGTTCCCTCCTGAATGACAATCCCGTTCCGGAAGATCATCCAGGCACCGACCGCGAAGATGATTCCGATCATACACGGCTTCATGCCGCCAAGGACCGCCTGCACGTATGCGTTCTTCAGTACCGCTTTCAGCAGTACCGTCACGAGCAGTGTGATCACAAAAGAGGGCAGGACCACGGCAAAGGTCGCGATCAGGGCGCCCAGGATCCCCGCCTGCGAGCTGCCGACGTAGGTCGCCAGGTTCACCATGATCGGCCCCGGTGTACTTTCGCTGACGGCGATCATATAGCTCATCATCTCGTCGTCCAGCCAGCCGTAGGAGAGCACGACCTCCCGGATCAGCGGGATCGCGGCATATGCGCCGCCAAAGGCGAAGCAGCCGACCTTCAGGAAACCGAGCAGAAGCTCGAGCAGGATCACGCCGCGTCACCTCCCTTCGCGGAAGGCCTCGCTGCCAGGAAGAGAACCAGGCTGATCGCTCCGGCCGCGAGCATCAGGATGACGGAGGAGATCCGGAGCGAGAAGACGGTGATCAGCAGCATTGCCGCGGCTGCGGAGAGCAGGATGATCCTGGGCGTCCACTTCTTCTGCATTTTCCGGAACATTCTGATCGCGGCGTCCAGGATCAGGATCCCGACCGCGATCTTGATCCCCTGGAACGCGTGGGCGATCCAGGAGATCTCAAGAAAACGGTCCAGAAACATCGAGATCAGAAAAATGATACAGAAAGAGGGGAGGACCATCCCCACGATGGCGGCGAGCGCGCCAAAAAAGCCCTTCTGCCGGTACCCGACAAAGGTCGCGCAGTTGATGGCGATCGGTCCCGGCGTGGATTCCGCGATCACGGTGATGTTCATCATCTCATCGTGCGTGATCCACTGTTTCTTTTCCACGCAGGTATTTTCGATCAGCGAAAGCATCGCGTAGCCGCCGCCGAAGGTGAAGAGGCCGATCTTCGCAAAGGTCAGGAAAAGCTCAAGAATCAGCCGCACGGTTCCTCCCTGAAATGATCTGTCAGAATGCCCACTTGCCGCGGCGGAAGATCGGAACGGTCCTGCCGTCACGGGTGATAGCGTCGATGTCCAGGCCTTCATAGCCGATCATGAAATCGACGTGGATCATGGAATCGTTGATGCCGAGCGCACGGCATTCTTCCAGCGTCTTGTCCTCAAAGCCGTCGATGGTGTCGGCAAAGCCTTCGCCGAGCGCCAGGTGGCAGGCGGCGTTTTCGTCAAAGAGCGTCTCATAGAACAGGAGCCCGTATTCGGAGATCGGAGAATCCACGGGGACCAGCGCACATTCGCCGAGATAGGCGGCGCCTTCATCCATGCTGATCATCTGCTCCAGAAGCTCCTGGTTCTTTTCGGCCCTGACTTCCACGGCTTTGCCGTTCTCGAAGCGTACGGAGAAGTTCTCGATCAGTTCGCCCCGGTAGGAGAGCGGCATGGTCGCGTAGACGATGCCTTCGGCCTTGCCGCGCATCGGGGAAATGAAGCATTCCTCCGTGGGGATATTCGGGTTGAAGAAGACCCCGCCGAGCGTGGTGTCGCCACCGCCCTTGAACACGGCCTCGGGGATCATGCCCACGGTGAGGTCGGTACCGTTATCGCCCTTGTAGTGCAGCTCGGCGATCCCCAGGCTGTTCAGGTATGCGCAGCGGTCGTGCAGGTCTTTGTTGTGCGCGTCCCAGGCCGCAACGGGGTCGTCCGTCACGCGGGAAGTGAAGAGGATGGCCTCCCACAGCTTTTCAATGGCCTGGTTCTTCGTCAGCTCCGGGAACAGTTTCTTTGCCCAGGCAGCGCCCGGAACAGCGGCGATGCACCACTGATATTTGTTTTCCATCTCGTCATAGAAAGGCTTGACGATCGGATAGCTCTTCTGGCTGGCTTTCGTCATCTTTTTCTGGTCGATGCCCTTCAGTCCGTCCGGATCCTCGGATGCCAGGTAGATCCGGCAGGGCAGGGTCTCCGTATAATGACGTAAGCGCTCCTTTTCCCACTCCTCGACCTTCGCCAGCGTCGTGACGCTCTGATGCCGGACGTGCAGCTTCTCGAGCGGCTGGTAGTCAAAGCGCACCGTGACCTTTTT
>CADBQM010000367.1 GCA_902796795.1 uncultured Eubacteriales bacterium | reverse complement strand
GTACGTCGAAACGGCGAAAATACTGATCCGGCTCTTTGCCAGCACGCCGGAGATCTTTGCGAGGATCCCGACCAGGGAAAAGTCCAGGGGACCCTGAATGCGGAAAGCCCGCCAGCCGTCCTCGCGCGCGATCGTTTCCGCGGGAACGTCTTCAGGCCTGCAGACCAGCGAGATCTCCTCGTCCGTACGGAGCAGGAAGAAAAAGCCGCTGTCGGTGCGGAGGTCCGCTTCCATGTTCAGTTTACATACGGTCAGGCCAAAATTCAAAACTTCTAATACCATTTCAGGCCTCCTTTTGAAGTTTCTTTGTGTGGCGCCTCGCACTCGAGGCTGATGCGTTTCCCGGACGCCCTTCGTTCGAGTTTGATGTCGTCGGCGCGTTTTTAGCGCCTCCTTGCATAAAGGCTCGAGCGCTGCGGCTGATTTGAACGCTTCCCTCAGCTTGAAATCTTATTTTGACGGCCTCCAGCGACCGGAATCCAACCCAAGAGGCCTGAAAAGCAAGTTAGGTCGGGCCGAATCGCCGCATTTATGGCCTTTCAAGAGGGTGCAGTCCGACCTCCGGGGGTCAAAAAGCTTGTCCGGTCGGATTATTTACCTTGTTTTGAGCCATTTGAACCCGCTATAATCCGACCTGCGAAGGAAAAAAGCAAGTGAGGTCGGACCCGGAGCCTCATTTCAGGCTTTTTGAAGCTGCAAAAGTACGACCCATCGGCTGAAAAAAGTTAGTTAGGTCGGGCCGGATGGTATAAGAGGGCGCTGCCGACGTGATGCCTCCTGCTGAGGTGCTCCGCGGTCTCGGTACTTGGCGAAGCGAACACGCATGTGTGAAGCTGAGCCGTAGTACCGCTAGGGAACCGCGGATGGGCGGGAGCCGGACGCCGAAGCAGGACCATCACGAGAGCAGCGCCCGACCGGGAGGTCACAGCCGGCGGCCGGCGAACGCAGGATGCTTTGTCAAGGAGGCGCTAAAAGCGCGCCGACGGACAAACATCCGAGCGAGCAAAAGGCCGCCAGTAAACGCAGGACCATCACGAGAGCAGCGCCCGAGGGAAAGACTGAAAAAGCCAGTCGAGTACCGCTGGGGAACCGCGGATGGGCGGTTAAATGGCGGCGGCCGGCGAACGCAGGATGCTTTGTCAAGGAGGCGCTAAAAGCGCGCCGACGGACAAACATCCAAGCGAGCGAAAGGCCGCCAGCAAAAGGACCATCGCTCACGGCTGCCACAGATACATTCCTTCGCCGGCCGCAAGCATCCGGAGCAGTTCGAGCAGGGCTTCGTCCGGTCCGTAAACGGTAAGGCAGGTGTCGTCCGGTTCGGAAACGATCATGGCCTCGCCGGTGAAGAGAATGACGCGCCTCGTCAGGACCACTTCCACAAGCGCTTCCGGTGCGGGATTCTTTTCGCCCTCTTCCGCGAGTACGAGGTCCCTGTAGCAGTTCAGCTTCAGCAGGATATCCGCGTGTTTCTTTTTGATCTCCGGGCGGCGCGGCCCGGTATAGTAGTATTTTTCAACAGCGAAGTACTGTCCGGCGCTGTCCGCGGGGACCTGGAAAGGCAGGATGTCGATGACCCAGTAAGGCATCTCCAGCAATTCTTCGATGCGGTCCATGGTTTTACTCTCCCATTTTCTCGCGCAGGTCGTGCAGGCTCTTGTCGTGCTGGGCCTTTGTGATCGCGCCGGTCTTCAAAAACTGCTCCAGCAGGGCTTTCTGCTTCAGGAACAGGATGTGTTTCTTTCCGAGGATCTCGGTGAGGGCCAGCAGTTCTCTTTCGTAGATGCCCCGCTTGGGCTCGTCTGTATCGGCGTAGGATTCGTGACGGGAGAAGATGTCCAGCGCGGCGGTGAGCGGCAGCCAGACCGGCGTGAGTCCCGCGTCCTCCTCATAATCGGTCAGCTTCTGTCCGCATTCACCGGTGATCACGCCGCAGAAATAGCGGGTGACATATCGCCAGTCCTCATAATATTCCGTCAGTTCCAGCGGGCACGACGTCAGCCGGACCTGCAGCCCGGTCTCCTCCGCCAATTCGCGGATGCAGCACGCGGCTTCGTCTTCACCGGGCTCCAGCCCGCCGCCGGGCAGCATGTACAGGTCGTTTTCCTTTTCGTAGGAAAGCAGTACCCGGTCGTCTTCGATGACGACGCCGCGGCAAGCGACGCGGGTATTCGTATAACTGCCGAAATAATTCTTGCCGATGATGTCTGCGGTCTTCATTTCTTCCTCATTTACTTTGATGTCTTATTATAGCATACCTGTCTACTGTTATACAAAAAGACCCTGCCCGGACGGCAGTGCCGCCGCAGGCAGGGTTCCCGGGAAGGGTAATCCCGTCATACTGTTTATTTTCACGTCCGTGATCTTCGGCCGTTATTTTCCATGGCCGTTCATGCTGCCGGGGCCGCCCATATTGCCCATGCCCTGCGCATTGCCGTAATACAGGGAGGACGTAAAGTCCATCGTCGCGCTGTCTGCGCCGGTACTGAGCGTATAGGATGAACCCTGCTGAAGATCCGGGGAGGAATAGACGACCGTCTGGAAGCTCTTCGTGGCCGTGAAGCTTACGCCGGAACCGTCGTCCGCGCTGATCACGTCGCCGGCCGAACCGGAAAGTGTAACGAGGGCCGAACACTGGCTGCCGCTGTCAAAATTGACCGCCATGCCTGCACTGCCTGCCGCCACGACCGTGCCGCCGGTGATCGAAAGCACCGAGCCGCTGCTGTCGCCTTTATCGAGCGCGCCGTTGCCGCTGTTCGTCGGGCCTTCCACGAAGGTCACGCCGCCGCTCACGTAGATCGAGCCGTTGGAATCCAGG
>CADBQM010000366.1 GCA_902796795.1 uncultured Eubacteriales bacterium | reverse complement strand
CGGCTGCGGCAATTATATGAGCGCCCGTGAAGACGCGCGGGTGGCGGCTTCGCTGGAGCCGAACAATATGCGTTACAGAAGCTTTCTTCAGCAGATGGAGAGCGGGCCGCAGGCCTATGAGCAGCGTTCCGCCGACTACGGCAGGAACGAGCTCATGAACGGCGGCTATGACTGCATGCCGATGCCGTTCTGCTTCTTCCCCTTCTGCTGCTGTTAGAACAAATACGGAGGAACCCTTTCATGCTGAAACTGAAAAAAACGGCCGCGATCGCGCTGGTCCTGATCCTGATGTTCTCTGCCTTTTCCGCCTGTGGAAAGGAGAACGGAGAAAGTACGGAAAGCGCTTCCGCGGAGCAGACTTCCGCTGAGAAGCAGACGGAGACGGAAAAGAGCAGCGAGAGCGGACCTGAGACAGAGACAGCGCCCGTATCTTCGGAAGAACCCGAAACGGAGCCGACGCTGCCGCCCACGGGGCCGGCGTGGACGAAGGAAGCCCTGAACTTCCGGAAGGGGCCCGGGACCGAATATGAAAAGATCACGACCCTGCCGGCAGGGACGATGATCGAAGTGATCGAGCGGGGGAGCGACTGGACGCACGCGCGCTATGAAGGACAGGAAGGCTACGCGTCGACCGCGTACCTAAGCTTTGACGACGCGCCGGAACCGGCGTCCTCCGAAACGGCCGCGCCAACATCAGAGCAGCCGTCCGACGTCCCTTATGATCCGAACAGCGGGATCCTTGTCGACAACGGCCTTTTCGATCTGTCCGGCCTGCCGAACGTGAGTATCCCCTACGGCAACGACTGGGACAACAAGGACGCCGCCGGCCTGCCGACGGGCGTGCATTACTACGAGAACCTGTACGGGAAATACTATCCCGTGTACTATATCAAGACGGACAAAAAGCTTCTGTACCTGACGATGGACGAAGGCTATGAGGCCGGCTTTACGCCGCGGATCCTCGATATACTGAAGGCCAAGAACGTTCATGCGGTATTCTTTATCACGAAGCAGTTCTATGACAGCAACCCGGAACTGATCCAGCGGATGATCGACGAAGGCCACACCCTCGGCAACCACACCTGCCTGCATCCTTCCGGCGGCTTCCCGCGCTATGTGGACGCGCACGGGCTTGAATCTTTTGTCGATGATATACAGAAGCTGCATAAGCTGGTCTATGACCGCTTCGGTTATTCGATGCGCCTGTTCCGCTTCCCGGAGGGTGAGTCCAGCGAACTCCTGATGGCGCAGCTTGATAACTTCGGCTACACTTCCGTGTTCTGGTCTTACGCCCATGACGACTATCATCTGGACAAACAGCCGGAAGTGTCCGTCACGCTGGAACGCTGCCTGTCCCATATGGGGAACGGCGCGGTCTATCTTCTGCACGCAGTTTCGGAAAGCAATACGAACGCGCTTTCCGATTTTATCGACGGAGCCCGGGCAGCGGGCTTTGAGTTCGGGGATTTCCCCGTGGAGGAAGTCTCCAGAAGATAAGAGGTCATATGAATCCAGGCAATTTCTTTAGAAGACTCACAAAGAACCTTCCGAAGCTCGTGAGTATCCTGCTCGCTGCCGTGATCGCGGCCGGGCTGCTTTTCTACGGACTCACGGCGCTCGGCACGCTGAAAAACAGCCGTTATTCGCCGAAGGAAACGGAGACGGAAGCGGAGAGCACGACGGAAGAGCCGGAAACGGAGGCGCCGACGACGACGGAAGCGCCAACGACGACTGCGCCGACCACGACGACCGAGCCGGAAACGGAGCCGTCGGAAGAAGAGACGGAGCCGCGGGAGATCGTCGACATCCGTTCCTTAAGCCAGTCGGAGATCGACGAGATGACGGGTCGTTATGACGGGACCGTGCATCGCTATATCATCGGCTACGAGAACGTCGAGACGGACCAGAACAACCGCCCGGTCTACGCGAACGATCTTCTTTCCACGTTTGACGGTACCGACGCCCGCATCAAGGTCTTCGCCGCCGGCGAGGACAGCCCGAAGGCCGCTTTCAGCTTCATGCTGGACGACGAGGCGCCCTATACGGAGCAGGTCCTGGACATCCTGAAGGAGAACGAGATCCGCGCGGTGTTCTTCGTAACGCATTCCTTCGCCCAGAACCATGCGGACCTGATCCGCCGCATGATCGACGAAGGGCACGAGATCGGCAATCATTCCTATACTTATCCCGAAAGCGGTACGGCGAGCCTCGCGCCGCTGGACCAGGTGTTTGAAGCCTTCAACATGCACCGCTACATGGACCTGGGCTACGAGTACAACATGCAGCGCTACTGCTTCAACAAGGGCTACTGGTCCCAGCTCTCTGTGATGCTGATCTCCGCGATGGGCTATGAGGTCTGCTTCTCTTCGAGCAATTTCGAGGACGATAACGACGCGCTGAACTACGATCCGAAGACGATCCTGAGCGGCCTTGAGAAGAATCTGCACAACGGCTGCATCTACAGTTTCCACTGCTCGAACGAGATCGTGACGAAGGTGCTGCCGGGACTGATCGAATTCATTAAAGAGCAGGGCTTCCGTGTGATCCCGATGTGATCCGCCGCCCACAAAAACCATCGTAAAAAAACACGCCGTACAACAACGGAACAAGGGGAGAAAGCAGGCCTTCGGGCTTGCTTTTTTCTTGCTTTTCAATTAAAATAGTGCTAAATGGGGAAAATTGGATTCACCCTGATCTTTATGTCTGACAGAACGGAGGAAGTGAATGAGCACGAACGATGTGACAAAGGCGCGGAACCGGATCGAAGCGCTGGTCGACGCGGGCAGTTTTACGGAGATCGGCGCGCTTGTCAAAGCGAGATCCACGGATTTTGCGCTGCAGGAGACGGCAAAGCCCGGTGACGGTGTCATAACAGGTTACGGCACGGTCGGCGGCAAGCTCGTCTATCTTTACAGCCAGGACGCGGCGGTCCTCGGCGGCGCCGTCGGCGAGATGCATGCAAAAAAGATCGCGCGGCTCTACGACATGGCCGTACAGATGGGAGCGCCGGTGATCGGCCTTCTCGACAGCGCCGGCCTGCGGCTCCAGGAGTCTACGGACGCCCTGGAGGGATTCGGCGCACTTTATAAAGCCCAGGCGGAAGCCTCCGGCGTCGTGCCCGAGATCATGGCGGTCTTCGGGAAATGCGGCGGCGGCATGGCGGTTCTTGCCGGCCTGGCGGATTTTGTTTACCTGGAAGAGAAGGGCGCAGCGCTCTTTGTGAACGCGCCGAATACGCTCGACGGCAACTACACCGAGAAGCTGGATACGGCTTCCGCGGCCTATGTCAGCGAACATACGGGCCTTGCGGACGCTTACGGCACGGAAGAGGAGATCTTCGGCGAGATCCGCGCGCTGCTTTCCGTGCTTCCGTCCAATAACGCGGAGCTTGCGGCAGAGGACGCGACGGACGACCTGAACCGCCTGACGCCCGAACTTGCCGGCATCACCGACGCCCGCTATATCGCTTCTGTGATCTCGGACGGCGGTCTGTTCGTGGAGACCAAGAAGGACTTCGCGAAGGATGCTGTGACCGGGTTCATCCGCCTGGACGGCGTGACGGTCGGCCTCGTCGGGAACGGGGAAGAGCGCCTCAGCGCGGACGGCTGTGAGAAGATCGCTTCGTTCGTGAATTTCTGCGATGCGTTTGATATCCCGCTGCTGACGCTCGTGAACGTCAAGGGCTTCGAAGCAGCGCTTCCTTCCGAAGCGCGCCTGGCGATCGCCGCCTCCCGGCTGGCCTTCGCTTTCGCGAACGCCGGCGTTCCGAAGATCAGCGTCATCCTGGGCGACGCCTTCGGCTCGGCCTATATCGGCATGAACTCCAAGGCGCTCGGCGCGGATATCGTTTATATGCTTCCGGATGCCAGGATCGGCCTGATGGACGAAGGCCCGGCGGCGAAGATCCTCGCGAAGGAAGGCGACGACCTCGCAGAGATCCGTGCGGCCTTTGCGGCGAAGCAGAGCGCGGAAGCCGCGGCATCGCGCGGCATCGCGGACCGGCTGATCACGATGGAGACGCTCCGCCGCGACGTGCTCCAGGCCCTGGAGATGCTTTTCAACAAACGTGCGGATCTCCCGGAAAAGAAGCACGGTACCAAATAAGAAAGAGGTGTGCGTGTGAAAGGGAAGAAATTATGGATTTCCGCCCCGCTTCTGATCCTGCCGCTGCTGACCGGCTGTGCCGAAGGGACTGCAGAGACCTTTGAAAAGGCCGGTATGAATACCCTGATGGGCATGGGCGTGGTCTTCTCCATGCTGATCCTGATCTCGCTTCTGATCAGCGCCTTCAAGCTGATCAACCGCATCGAGAGCAGACGGAAGGAGAAGGCGGAGGTAAAAGAGGCGCCGCCCGTACAGGAAGTAAAAACGGAAGAGATCCCGGCGGAAAACGAAACAGATGATACAGAGCTTGTCGCGGTGATCGCAGCGGCGATCGCGGCATATGAAGGCACTTCGCCGGACGGCGTCGTGATCCGGTCGATCCGGAACGTCCGTGCTGCGACTAACTGGAAGAGAGGGTGAAAAAATGAAAAATTATACGATCACAGTCAACGGAACAGTATATGAAGTTACGGTAGAAGAGGGAACCGGCACCGCACCCGCGGTCCAGCCTGCGCGCCCGGCAGCTCCGGCGCCCGCAGCGGCACCGAAACCCGCCGCAAAGCCTGCCGGCGCCCAGGGCGGCGTCCAGGTCGTCTCCCCGATGCCCGGCAAGATCCTTGGCATCAAGGTACGTGTGGGCGACGCGGTCAAGAAAGGCCAGGTCATGATGATCCTCGAAGCCATGAAGATGGAGAACGAGATCCCGGCGCCGGAAGACGGCACGGTCGCTTCGATCGAAGTCAACGAAGGCGCTTCCGTGGATCCGGGCGCACTGCTTGCAACACTGAACTGAGAAGAAAAACGCATCTGTGACCTTAAATAAAGGAGT
>CADBQM010000365.1 GCA_902796795.1 uncultured Eubacteriales bacterium | reverse complement strand
GGTGATCTCGATCTCTTCCTTCAGCGTCGGCGGCGGCAGGATCCCGGGGATCCTGCGGGCGATCATGGACTTCCCGCTGCCCGGCGGCCCGACAAGCAGCAGCGCGTGCATGCCCGCGGCGGCGATCTCCGCGGCACGTTTTGCGCTCTCCTGCCCGATGACGTCGATAAAGTCCGGGAAGACCGTCCCCTGTTCCGTCCCGGCTTCCGGGACCAGCGCATCCCGGGTCTCTGTGCCTTTCAGAAACGCGATCAGGCTCCCGAGTGCGGAAAATGCATAACAGACACTGTCCGTGACGGCCGCAGCCTCTGCCCGGTTCGCCTCCGGGACGATACAGGCACGGAAACCGTTCTCCTTTGCCGCGAGCACGTGCGCGATCACACCGCTGACCGGCCGGATCCCGCCGTCAAGGGCGAGCTCCCCGATGAACAGGAAGCCCCGGACCTGCTCCTCCCGGATCTCCCCGAGGGCGATCAGGATCGCGACGGCGATCGCCAGGTCGAAGGAGTTGCCCTGTTTCCTTAAGTTTGCCGGGCTCAGATTGATCGTCAGCCGCCCAGGCGGCAGCGTGATGCCCGCGTTCTTCAGCGCGGAGCGGACACGTTCCCGCGCTTCTTTGACTTCCGAGCCCAGGAATCCGACCATGTCAAAGGAAGGCAGGCCGTTCCCGTAATCTGCCTCTACAGTCACGCGTCTGCCGTCGATCCCGACGATGGCGGAGGTCTCTGCTTTGCCGAACATAGACGTCCTCCTGAAAAAAAGAATAGGAAAGAAAGCCGGAGCCTTCACCGGGCTCCCGCCATGCAGTAATTCAGAATCAGGTGAGAAAAAAGACGCGGGGCGGCGGGGAACGCCGCCCGCTTCAAAAAAGATCAGGCGTCCTGAAACGGACGTTCAGGTCACTTACAGGGTAAGGCTTTTCAGCTCATTTCCGAAAAGGTCCCGGATCGAGAAGACACCGTCTTCATAGATCATGTAGCTGCCCTTTTCGTCATCCTTCGGGATCGAGGTGCTGCCGGGATTCAGGTAATAGAAGTCGCCGTGTTTCTCCAGGACTTTGACGTGTGTATGGCCGTGGATCAGGATGCAGTCCGCCGGATGCGGGATCATCTTCTCTTCGTTGAAGACGTGGCCGTGGGTCACGATCCATTCTCTTCCGTCCACATACATCAGGATATAATCCGCCATGATGGGGAACTGAAGCACCATCTGGTCGATCTCCGCGTCGCAGTTGCCGCGCACGGCGAGGATCCGGTCCGCATAGCGGTTTAAGAGCGCGGTCAGGCCTTTGGTGTCATAACGCTCCGGAAGATCGTTCCTGGCGCCGTGGTAGAGAAGGTCCCCGAGCAGGACCAGCTTTTCCGGCTTTTCCGCTTCAAAACGTTCAAACAGCTTTTCTGTCGCAGCAAGCGAGCCGTGCAGATCTGACGCGATCATCAGTTTCATGTCTTTTCCTCCTGTTATGTCTCGATCGTCAGCGGTTCTTCCGGGTCGGTACCCTCTTCCGCTTCCGCGTCCGGTCCCGGCAGTTCTTCGCCGGCCTCCTTCAGCGCCGCAAGACGCGCCGCTTCCAGTTCTTCGTCGGACAGGGTCGGCAGACCGCCGGTATCAGAAAGCCCGAAGGCCCTTAAGAATTCCTCCGTGGTCTTGAAAAGGATCGGCCGGCCGGGCGCTTCCAGCCTGCCCGCTTCCTCGACGAGTCCGTAATCCACGAGCCGGTTCACCGCGTAATCGCTGGAGACGCCGCGGATCCGCTCGATCTCGCCCTTCGTGACCGGCTGCTTGTAGGCAATGATGGAAAGCACCTCCAGGACGACCTCAGTCAGTACCGGACGCTGCGGGCGGGATGCCACGCGGATCAGGACGTCGTAGAATTCCGCCTTGGTGGACAGCTGGTACGCGTCCTCCAGCCGGATGAGCCGGATGCCGCGGGGCCCGTTTTCATATTCTTCCGCCATCTCGCCTAACAGCGCTGTGATCTCCTTTTCCGGAAGCTCCAGCGCTTCTTCCAGCACACGCGTCTTCACGGCGCCGCCCATCGTAAACAGCACCGCTTCCAGCGCGGCTTTTTTTCTCTCATTATCAGTCATATTCCATCATATCCTCTTTGGTGATCTCGGTATCGCATTCGTCGTTCCAGCGAAGGCTGATCTCGTCGAACAGCTGCTCCTGGGAAACGAACAGCCGGCCGATCCGGATCAGTTCGAGCAGCGCGAGGAACGTCACGACGGCGTCGGACTTCGTCTCCTGGGTACTTAAGAGTTCCCGGAACGTAAACTGTTTCTTCCGCTGGCCGTAATCGAACACGTAGATCAGCTTTTCCGAAAGGCGTACCGGGTCTTTCTTGATATCGCCGAAACGGCTGCGCACCGGGTCGATCCGGTCTTCTTCCCGCGCAAGGACGGAAAGGAAGACCTCCTGCAGCCGCCGGAGCGTCACGTCCGATAACAGTTCCTCCGGGTCCACCCGGACCTCGTAACGTTTCACCTCTTCAGGCAGCGATTCTTCGCGATAGAACTGAAAGCCGGAGGTCTCATAATAATCCTTCAGTTCGCCCGCACGGCGCTTGTATTCCTGGTGTTCGATCAGGCGCTCGACAAGTTCCGAACGCGGGTCGATCTCTTCGCCGTTCTCATCCTGTTCCTTCGGCAGCAGCATCCGCGCCTTGATGTCCAGCAGCGTGCTTGCCAGCAGCAGGAACTCGCAGAGCGTATCCAGGTCCTCTTCCTCCATGGCTTCCACATAAGCCATGTACTGGTCCGTGATCTCGGCGATCGGGATGTCGTAGATATCGACTTTATTCTTTTCAATGAGGCCGAGGAGAAGATCCAGCGGTCCTTCGTAGGCTTCCAGCCTGACGTCGATCATTGATGCTCCTTTTCGTCTTCCCGCCTTAAGCGGACCGAAACCACTTCCGGCCGGTTAAAGAGACGGATGTTGATGGAATGTGTCCCGAGGCCTGCGCTGATGATCTCCCGGTGACGTCCGTCGCTGATCTGCCCGTAGGCATACCTCGAGAAAAAGAAGAACTGCGGCGTCATGACGCCGCCGACAAGCGGCAGCCGGATCGTCCCGCCGTGGTTGTGGCCGGAGAGCACGAGGTCCGCGCCCCAGTCCGCAAAGGACCTGAAGTAATGCGGCGTATGCGCAAGCACGACCGAAAAGCCGTCCGACGGTCCGAGCCTTTCTGTGATCTCTTCTTTTGTCAGCGCCGGCAGCCGGAACTTCCGGTACTGTTCCCCGGAAAAGCTGTAGGCGTAAAGAGAAAGATGATCCCTGCCCTTCCGCAGGCGGATCTTCTCGTTTTTCAGGTAAGTCAGCTGATAGGAGGAAAGCAGCTTCCTGAACTGTTCGTCCCAGCCGGGATACTGTTCCTTCCTTTCCTGCATCCGCTCCTCATGGTTGCCGTCCGCGTAATAGATCGGGACTTCACCGGAAAAAGCCGAAAGAAGCTCCTCCAGTGCGGAAAAGTCCGGGGCAAGCCAGGGCTTTACCGTCATCATATCGCCGCCGATCAGGAGATAATCCGGCTTTGCTTCACGGATCTTTTCGATCAGCTTCCGGTTTCCTTCGCCGAAACGCTGCCCGTGCAGGTCGGAAAGAAAGACGAGCTTTTTCCCGTCAAACGCCGCCGGCAGCCGGTCGCTAATGATCTCATATTCTTTCAGCCTCAGTGCCTGCCGTTCCCACGCCGAGCGGACGAGCGCCGCAAGGATCAGGGCGGCAAGCGCTGCAGCAACGATCCACCACATAGTATCGGTCCCTTCGCTTGCTGGGCTTATCTTAACGCATTTCCGGAAGAAGGAAAAGCGGCTTTTCCATATACTTCCTGTTTTCCGGAGAAGAAAAAACGGCGGTCCGCACGAAACGCGGTGCTTTTTTTAGCTTCCGCTGCAGTTTGTATTCGTTTTCTGTAAAGCGCCCTACTCTGCCGCCCGTTTCAGGAAATCGTATTCCCGGTCCGCGGAGGTATCCAGCGGATAGGTCTTCTTGAACTGCCGCGCCTTTTCGAACGCGGTGGTATAGTCGCCCATCCGCTCATAGATGATAATCTCATTGTAGAGCGCGTTCTTCTTTTCGTTCTCATCCGCCAGTGCGTAGACCTGGGCAAGCAGCTGGAAGGCGGCGGTAAAATCCCTTTCTTCCGTCTTCATGATCAGGTACTGGTTGTAGACGTCGGCAGTCCCCTCGCCACGCGCGATCAGTTCACGGTAGATGACCTCCGCATCCGCATAGCGATGTTCATTCGTGAGCACCATGGCCCGCGCGAGCCGGGCCTCCTTCACGTCCTGGCCGCTGAAAAACGGCTCTGCCTCCTCCGCTTTTCCCGCCGCGAGGCAGAACTCGCCGGGCGACATGGAGGAATCCTCCAGCTGGGATCGCCGAAGGCCTTCCTCGTAATACTTCTTCGCTTCCCGCTTGAGGCCGTAGTTCATCAGGTCGCCGTAGATCCGGAGAAAATGCTGCGGCAGCGCTTCCTCTTTTGCGAGAACGAGGCGGAAATACTGGGTCGCCGCATAGCCCTGGTCCAGCTTCAGATAGGCTTCGCCGATCAGGATGTCATGTTCGAGGACGTGGTCCTCCAGGGCGATCAGGTCCAGATAGACCGGGATCGCCTCGTCGTAGCGTTCGAGCCGGAAAAGGAGCTCCCCGACGAAGCCGAGCGAATCCGCGTCTTCCTTCCCGTATTTTTTCCCGTCCGGCAGGGATGCCCGAAGATAGTCAAGCGCCGTCTCCGCGTCCCCGGCTTCCCGGTAGAAAAGGCCGATCCGTTTTTTCAGCGCCGGATCCTCCGGGGACTTCTTCAGCGCCGTATTCATATTCCGGAGCGCTTTCTCCGTGTCGCCGGTCTTTAAAAGCGCATACGCAAGATCCGCATAGACTTCCGCTTCCGTATAGCCCTGGGAGATCGCGCGGCTGAATTCCCGGACGCTGGTCTCGTAAGCGCCGCGCTGAAAAGCCTCACGCCCCTTCTCGTAGGAACGCTCCCCGTAGGAACAGGACGAAAGCAGCAGGAAAGAAAGGACGATGAGCAGCACCGCCCCGGTCTTCATTCTGCTGTTTCCGGCTTTATTATTCAAAAAAGTCCCACTTTCTGAACGCACCGGGAAGCGCGTAGTCTTTACGGATCTCTTCCGCATCCGCGAAGAAACAGCCGCTGTTTCCGAGCTTCTCTTCATCCGTTTCCGCGGCTTCTGCGCGGAAGGCGCGCATCCGCCATTCTATATGTGTAAAGATATGCTTTTTCTCTTCTTCCTGCTTCAGGGAATGCGTGCGGACCCCGCATTCCGAAAGGAAAGCCGCCGCTTCCGCTTCCGTTAAAAAGCCCTTCGCCTCCGGCAGGCCGTAAAGCCCGGCAAGCACGCCGGTCTCCGGCCGTTTTCCGATCAACAGGCTGCTGCCCCGGGAGATGAGGAAGACCGTCTTTTCTTCGATACGCCGCGCGGCCTTCCCGCTCTTGTACGGGAGGGACGCGATCCGGTCCTGAAGCCGTGCCGCGCAGAATGCAGCCGCGGGACATCTGTCACATAAAGGCGCCCCGTTCGGCAGACAGACGAGCGCGCCAAGCTCCATCAGCCCCTGGTTGAAAAGGGACGGCCGCACGCCGGAGCGTTCCAGAAAATCCCGGAGGACCGCGGCAAAGCGCTTCTTCGTCGCTTCTTCGGAGATATTGCTGCCGTCGCCGAGGATCCGGCTGTAGACCCGGAGCACGTTCCCGTCCACGACCGGACAGGGCTTCTCCATGGCGATCGAAAGGACCGCACCGGCCGTATAAGCCCCGATGCCGGGCAGCTTTAACAGCGCTTCCTCGCTGTCCGGAAAGACGCCGCCGTATTTACCGACGATCTCTTCTGCCGCCGCCTTCATATGCCGGACGCGGGAATAATAGCCAAGTCCCTCATACAGCTTATAGAGCCGGTCTTCCGGTGCTTCCGCAAGTGCCCGGACGTCCGGAAGCGCTTCCATAAAACGGAGATAATACGGGATCACCGTATCCACGCGCGTCTGCTGGAGCATGATCTCCGAGACCCAGACG
>CADBQM010000364.1 GCA_902796795.1 uncultured Eubacteriales bacterium | reverse complement strand
GTGAGGCCTTCGTTGAAGAAGGACCAGTCCGGATGCCAGCGCAGGTCCTCCAGCCGGTAGGCGCAGGGCCAGGCCGGCAGCCACTGGGAGAGCCCGAAGGCCGGCGAGATCTTCCTGCCCCAGCGGGTGTGGAAGACCGCCTCGTCCTGCGAGCCCGCGGGCCGGAGACGGCCGTTTACGATCAGCGTGCCGTCGGAGATGCCCTGGCAGGCGCTGCACCAGAAGGCGAGCGCACGCTCGCGCCACTGGATGTTTCCGGTGAGCTCAAAGAGCTTCAGGAAGGAAAGCACGTCGCGCAGCGCGTACTGGTCGAGCGCCTGGTGCGGCGTGGAGACGGAGGTCGAGCCGAAGGTATCGAAGCCGATCTCTTTGATCATGCAGCCGTCCGGGTATTCCACGGTGAAATGCATCATCCAGGTGCAGAGGTACCAGGCGATCTTTTCGGCAGCGGTCAGGTACTTTTTATCCCCGGTGATCTCCAGAAGCCGCAGTGCGTCACGCAGCAGCGGGCTTGAGGATTCCTTGTCGATCGAATAGGTGTCCAGCGCGCCGGCCGTCGTAAAGCCCTTGTCTAAAAGCTCCTGATAGTAGAAATCAAAGGCGCGGACGGCGCCGTTCAGATACTGCGCTTTCCCGGTCTTCTTGTATCCGGAGAGGAGCGGCAGGATCAGGAAGCAGCCGATCGTCCCGTCTTTCTTGATCAGCCTGCCTTCGCAGTCCCAGGACTTTGCAAGACTGCCGTCTTCCGCCTGGTTCTCCAGCGCAAAATCGCAGACGTCGAGCGCGGCCTGTAAGTACTCCGGTTTGTCGATCCCGGCCTTCTTCAGCAGTTCGTAGGCTTCGAAGTAACCTTCCGCGCCAGTGCCCAGGTTGCAGGCGTCGTTGGTGATCGCGAGGCCGCCGTCCGGATCGCGTCTTAATGGCTTGCCGATCCGGTTCAGCATGTTTTCGTATTGGTCTTCGCCCCAGTCCCAGGGATCCAGCACAAGGTCCTTGGCGTAGGAGAGGAAGCGGGACGGATGGCGGTTCACCTGGCTCGCCAGCAGGCCCTTTTTCGGGACCGCGAATTTCAGCCACGCATCGTGGACTTCGAGCGCCATATCGAGGCTGCGGCGGTTCCCGGTCTTCAGATAATCGTAGATGAAGGCGTTCGCCATCGAAGCGCTCTGGCCTACCCAGCCGATCTCGTAGAAGTGCTCCTTCTTTTTGTACGCGGTCGTGTCGCGGTGCCACTGGGAACCGGAGACGAAGCCCGCAAAGCCGTCCCTTTCCTTTTCATAGAGGAAGTAGGTGTATGCGAGGGACAGGCGGTAAAGCTCCTCGGCGGAGCGCGGCGCGGCGAGCGGATGGCCGAAGTAACGCCAGGCGAAGTCCAGGAGATAACGGTAGCGGTAGCGGCTGCCGTCGGAGGAGACCGCCTGAATGATCGCGGTGAAGTCTTGCTTTGCCTCCATCGTCCCCTGGAAGGCTTCCTTCCAGAAGTGGCGCTGCAGGGTCCGCGGCTTTTCCTCTTCGGGGAAGATCACAACGTGCAGCTCGCCTTCGTCGGTCTTAAAGAGCGAGCAGGCGCTGTTGTCGTTCGCTTCCGACATCAGCGCGAGGCTGATCTTTTCATTCTCGGAATAGGTGCAGGCCGGGATCGTCGCGCGGTGGGAGGCGAAGCTCCAGGGCGTGCCGTCTTCGTCACGGTCGCCGACGTATTCGGGCATATCGCCCCAGCCGTTGCCGTTGTAGCTGATCGCCGGGATCATCGTGAAGTCCGGCTGCCCGAAAAGAAGCAGCTCCATGCGCATGTGATCGACCGGCACTTCCGTATGCCTGAGCCATTTCCACGCGCCGTCCTCCAGCTTTACGAAGCGGTCTTCCGCGCCGCCTGCGGGCAGGATCCTGGCGCAGGGAATGCCGTCGCTCGTGACGACGTAACTGCCGTTTTCAAACCGGATGTCTGTCATTTGACTTCTCCTTTATCGTCTGTCGTCTCCTTGAAATCATCGACGGAGAAGTGCCAGTCTTCCCGCTGATGGAAGGGCGTTTTATAGCGTTGTGCGAGCAGGCCCTTTTCCTCCAGGTGCTGATAGCATGCCATGTCGCAGGCCCGGCCGCAGATCGAGCAGCGGAAGGAGTGCTGCGCCGGCGGATAGAACCAGATGTCCCGGAGGATCTTCCGG
>CADBQM010000363.1 GCA_902796795.1 uncultured Eubacteriales bacterium | reverse complement strand
GCCGCGGTATAGCCGCGCCGCCGAAGCCCGCAGAGCGTGGGCATCCGGGGATCGTCCCAGCCGGAGACATAGTGCTCTTCCACCAGCTTCCTGAGCTTCCGCTTGGACATGACCGTGTGGTCGATGTTGAGCCGCGCGAACTCGATCTGGCGGGGCTTGTGGTACGGGATGGAGACGTTGTTTACGACCCAGTCGTAAAGCGGCCGATGTTCTTCATACTCCAGGGAGCAGAGGGAGTGCGTGATGCCTTCGATCGCGTCCTGGATCGGATGCGCGAAATCGTACATCGGGAAGATGCACCATTTCGTCCCCTGGCGGTGATGGTTGATATAGCGGATCCGGTAGATGACGGGATCGCGCATGTTGAAGTTGCCGCTTGCGAGGTCGATCTTCGCACGGAGCGTCATCTTCCCCTCTTCGACCTCGCCGTTCTTCATCATCTCAAACAGCCGGAGGTTCTCTTCGACCGGCCGGTCGCGGTAGGGAGAGGTCGCCGGTACGCCGATATCGCCGCGGTTTAAACGGAACTCTTCCGGTGAAAGCTCGCAGACGTAGGCGAGGCCCTTTTTGATCAGTTCCTTCGCGTATTCATAGTCCTGTTCAAAATAGTCGGAGCCGTAAAAGAAGCGGTCGCCCCAGTCAAAGCCGAGCCAGTGGATGTCCTGCATGATGGCGTCGACGTACTCGGTATCTTCTTTGGCCGGATTGGTATCATCCATGCGGAGATTGCAGACGCCGCCGAATTTTTCCGCCGTGCCGAAGTCGATGCACAGTGCCTTGCAGTGACCGATATGCAGGTAGCCGTTCGGTTCCGGCGGAAAACGGGTGTGGACCGTCATGCCCTCATACTGCCCGCCTTCCGCGATATCCTCGCGGACAAAATCCCAGATAAAGTTTGTGCTTTCCGTTTCCATGCTTTATTCTCCGATCTTATGATGTCAGTTTATTTGGCGCTGAGCCCGAGGTACGCGGCGATGCCCTGCGCGTCCGCGATGCCCATCTTCTTCAGCTTCGCGTCGGAATCGATGAACGCCACGTCCGTATCCATAAAGCAGTGCTCGACGATGATGCCCGGGATGCCGCGGTTCGCCGAATGGCGGTTGATCGCGTAGTAATCGAGCGGGTTCCCGAACTGGTCGAAGTACTGGTTGCTCGCGGTCGAGATGCAGCCGTGGTTCGCAAGTCCCATCGCCGAGATCCTGGAAAGGATCTGGTTCCCGAGCGCCTGGCACTGGGAAGCCACGTTCGGCTGGTAGGAGACAAAGGCCAGGCAGCCGCTCGCGTTGTGCGCCGCCGTCGCGTTGTAGTGCAGGCTGACGAGGATGTCCGCGCCCTTGTCCTGAGCGAACTGCGCCCGGGCTTCGAGGTCCGCCCCCAGCGTCGCGCCGAGGTTTGCCCCGTTCGTCCGCGTCATGTAGACCGTCACGCCGTTGTAGTGCGACTCCAGGTATTCCTTGCAGTATTTTGCGGTCTTCAGGTTGATGACCGCTTCCATGAGCCCGTGGTAGGAAGCCCCCGGGAAGGCGTCGCAGTGACCCGGATCCAGTACGACGACCCGGTTCGCCTGCAGTACCGTGACCGTACATTTCGCCGTCTTATTGCCTGCTTTCGCAGTGATCGTGCAGGTGCCGCTGCCGCGGGCCGTGACCTTGCCGTTTCCGTCGACCGTCGCGACCTTCTTGTTGCTGGTCGACCAGGCCAGGGTCGGGACAGAGGCATTTGCCGGCTGGATCGTCGCCTTCAGTTTTGCCGTCTGCCCGCTCTTCTCAAAGGTGATGGACGTTCGGTCGAGCGAGATGCCGGTCACTTCCACAAAGGGAACGACCGTGACCTTCATGACCGCTTCAAAACGTCCGGGCACGGAAGCGATGATATTACAGCTGCCCCGTTTCACTGCTTTCACGGTACCGTCCGCGGAAACTTTCGCAACAGCGGTATTGTCGGAACGCCAGCTGATCGCCGGATTCTCCGTGGTATCCGCGGGCTCCAGCGTCACGTCCGGTTTCGCCGAGAAGGTCTCGATCAGCGTAAGTGCCGACGGGATCGAGATCCCCGTCAGCGGGGAAAGCACGGTCACGACACAGGTCGCGCCGATGAGGTCATGGTTGGCGGTGATCGTCGCCCGTCCGGGACCGACCGCCGTCACTTTACCGTTTGCGTCCACCTTCGCGACTTTGGTATTGTCGCTCGACCAGGTGATGTACGGCACTTCCGTCGTATTCGCGGGAATACACGAAGCGGAAAGCTGTCCAGCTGTCCCCTTGTTGAGTGTAAGCGCGGTCTGGCTGATCGCGACGCCCGTGACCGGGATATCCGCGGTCACCTGCGTGCTCGCGGTGAATGCGCCGACCTTTGCGGTGATCGTCGTATCGCCGGCACCGACGGCCGTGACCGCGCCGTTCTGGTCGACCGTCGCCGCAGCCGGGTTGCTGCTCGACCACTCCGCGGTCCGGTCGTCCGTGGTATTGTCCGGAATATAGTATAGCGGGAATACAACCGTATCCCCGTAATGGATCGTCAGGTGATCGAAGCTGAAGGCGATCGCTTCCAGCGGGATCCGTACATTGATATGGTTTACGGCGGTGAATTCGCCGACTTTCGCAAAGATATCGCACTTGCCGGGGCCGGTGCTCGTGACGTTGCCCTTCTGGTCGACAACGGCCACGCCTTCGTCCGAAGACCAGTAAACGGCGGTCTTGTCGTCCGTCGTGTCTTCCGGCTCATAAACAAGCTTAAGCCGTTCGGAAGTTCCGAGCCCGACGAGTTCCGTCTCCTCTTCGCTGAAACGGATTCCCTTCAGCGGGGAAAGGATACGGACGTTCATCTTCGCAATGAAACCGTCCGCGTTCGCGGTGACCGTGACAAGGCCGGGCTTCACTGGCGCGATGATCCCGTCGTCCGAGATGGAAGCGATCTTGTCGTTCGACACACTGTAGCGGACCTTCTGCGGCGCGTTGGCATTGTAGGGTTCCAGGTCAAAGCGGAGCCGGCGCTTCCGGTCGATCTTCATGCTGACCTCTGCTTCCCGGAAAGAGATGCCGGTCAGGGGGATGATCACACGGACCGGCAGCGAAAGCGCATACTGGTCTAAGCGGATATGCAGCGTCGTCGTACCCTTTTCGACACCCGTGATGACGCCGTTTTCATCAACGGCCGCTATTCCCCGGCTGTAGGTCGTGAAGACCGGCGGATCGATGAAGCGCCCGTTTTCCGGCGTGCGGAGGATCTCGGCCTTTACCGTCTTTCCGACCTCGACTTCATAGGCGTCCTGATCGGTCGAGATCCCGAGCAGCCTGGTATACGAGATCAAAGGCAGTGTGACTTCCTGTTTGAACCAGCGCGCGGTGATCGTCGCTTCGCCGTCGGAAAGCGCGTGCAGTGTCCCGTCCGGATCGACGCTTATGATGCTTTCGTCGCTCGACTCGTAGTGAAGGAACAGGAGCTCCCGTTTCTTCATGGCACGGACTTCCCCGTTATTCTTCGTAAACATCGCCTCAATGCCGTATTCGTCTTCGGGGCTGATGAGCAGGGCCTGCGATCCGGCGCTGTTCTCCCGGAAGATCCCCTCCGGCAGTGTCGGCAGGATCTGACCCGCGCGCGGCGTAAAAAAGAAGAAAGCAGCGACGCCAAGCGCCGCAAGAAGGATCAGTCCTCCCGCGGCGATCAGGATCTTCACTTTTTTCTTCCGAAGCCCGGTGATCAGCCGGACCATCCACGGACTGTACTGCATGCGCTGCCTTTCCGGTTAAAAACAACCATAGATTAAAGTATTTTACCACAGGGAAAAGAACAGTACAAGCGCGGAATGCTGAACGGACGTCAGAAATCCGCGAAAAAAGCCGTCATTATTGACGGCGGAAAGCAACACGTGCTAAACTGAAGTATCAATTAAGTGGGGGCCTTCCATGAAGAAGTCCGGATCTAATAAAGACGTTAAAAAACTGATGACCTTCCTGCTGGTGATCCTCGCGGGCATGCTGATCGCGTGCGTGATCGCGCTGGTCGTCGTCATCAAGGATCGGAAGAACCGCGAGCCTTCCCCTTCCGCTGCGACGGAAGAACAGGCATCGGCCGATCAGACAGAAAAGCCTTCCTCCACCGAAAAAGAAACGACAAAGGAAAGCAGTACAGAGAAAGAAACTTCTTCTGAAACAGAGAAAGAGACAACGGAGGAACCGACCGAAGAAGAGACGACGGAAGAACCTACGCCGGAAACGACAGAGGAACCGACCGAGCCGCCCACGGAGCCTACGCCTCCGCCGACACAGCCGACACCGCCGCCGACCGTCCAGCCGCCGGCACCGCCCTACAGCGGTTCCATCACCGCGATCTCTCAGGCGGAGATCGATAATCTGCGCGCGACGCTCGACACGAACGCCCGCGGCTACGGCGGCCTGACCTACCATACCTACTGTGCCTCCGACCAGAATTACATGAATTCGATCGGTGCGAACGGCCGGGTGCTGCTGGATAACGGAACTCAGAAAAACGTCGCCCTGACCTTCCAGGAAGGCTGGGAGAACAACCACACGGGCGAGCTTTTGGATATCCTGAAGCAGTACGGCGTCAAGGCGACCTTCTTCATCACGCATTCCTACGCGGCGCACAACCAGGCACTCGTCCAGCGCATGATCAATGAAGGCCACCAGGTCGGCAGCCACACTTATGCCTGCCCCGAGGGCGGCATTGCGAGCCACTCCATGGAAGAGATCATGAACGACGCCCTGCAGATGCAGCAGTACATGAACGACGCCTTCGGCTACAACATGAATCTCTACAACTACAATTCCGGCACCTGGTCGCCGGCGTCCATGGTCATGCTCTCAAAAATGGGCTACATCGTCACGCTCTGCACCACAAGCTATTCCGACTACGACGCAAACGCCGCGATCGACGCGGGCAGCATCGCGAACCAGATGAACGCGGCGCTGATCCCGGGCACGATCT
>CADBQM010000362.1 GCA_902796795.1 uncultured Eubacteriales bacterium | reverse complement strand
CTCGGCGGCCTGATGGCGGACGCGATGAAGGAAAGCCTCGGCGTCGACATCTTCCTGCTCGGCTCCGGCAGCATCCGTTCCGAGGCCATGGGCCCGATCGTCATGCTCTCCGACCTTGCCGAGGCGTTCCCCTACGACGACGCGGACTACCTGGTCACCGTCACCGGGAAACAGCTGAAGGACATGATCCGCTACATGGTGCGCGACGAAGTCTGGCAGGGCGTCCACTGTGAATTCTACCAGTTCTCCAAAGGCCTGCACGTGGTCTATTCCATCAGCGAGCATGCCTTTAAGGAATTCACCTTCAACGATGAGGAAGTCGCGGACGACCGGCTCTTCAACGTCGGCCTGCAGCGTTTCCACTACAAGAACTTCGACGACAACTTCCACGTACCGATGGCCGAGGTCGAAAAGAACCGCAAACCGCGGGTGATCGCCACCTCGAGCCGCCAGGTCATCGACGAATATCTTTCCGAGCACCAGCATCTGGATCACCGCGCAGGCGAGCGCCTCGTGATCCTGCCGTAAACATCCGGGAAACGATACGGCGCACGCAGGCCTTACTCGTTGATCTTCTTAAGATACGCGTCGTAGGCCTGCTTCAGCAGCGCGCCGTCCTCACTGACCCAGAACAGGTTGGCGCCGTATGCTTTGTCACGCTCGATCGCGGCAAAGTCCGGATCGTAGATCCCGCAGGATTTATGATGGCGATGGCAGATCTCAAAGAACTTTTCGTACTGTCCGTGCATCACCGGGTGGTCCAGCTCCCGCGGTACACCCATCTGGATCGAGAAATCATTGGGACCGATGACGAACGCGTCCACATAGGACCCGTATTTTTCGATGATCTCCTCCATCAGGGAGAGACCTTTCTCCGACTCGATCTGCAGGATCAGCCGGCGGCCGCGCTGGAATTCGTCAAAGGTCTCGCCGTCCCTCAGGATGCCCCATCCGCCAAAGCCGGTACGGCCGAGCGGCAGGAAATGGGTCGCCTCGACCGCAGTCTTCACCTGCTCCAGGGATTCCACGCGCGGGACCATGATCCCGTCCGCACCCATGTCGATCGCCTTCGCGATCAGGTGATAGACACTGTCTTCCACACGTACGATCGCAGGCAGGCCCATCGCGCGGCAGGCCATCGTCAGCGGGACCAGTTCCTCACTGCCGTATACGCCGTGCTCCTTGTCGATCAGTACACAGTCGCCGTCCGCAAACGCTCTGAGAAGCAGCGGGTCCGTGATCAGTATGACGTTCGCCATGGCGATCTTTTCGCAGTTGTCGAATTTTTCTTTCAGCCTCGTGTATTTGTCCATCTTATCTCCTTTCCGGTCAAAACCGCCGGCAGACTGGCATCCGCCGGCGGTATCGTTTTTAATCGATCCAGATCCTGAATACGACCGAGGACCTCGTCCGTCGTGATCTTTCCAATGATTTTTCCTTTATCGCCGTTTATCCGTGCGGTACGCCCGGCGCGATCCGGCGGAACATCTCTGCGCAGCTGCCCCGGAAGTGCCACATATTGCCTTTCCGGTTCTGTCCGATGATCGGCAGGCCGAGATGGCGGAGGATCGCCTGCGATTTCAGGTTCTGCTTCAGGGCGTACGCTTCCACGTATTCGGTGTCCGCAGGCACCGTCTCTGCGAGGAACGCATAGAGCGTGTGAAAGAGCCCGCTGCCCTGATAAGCCCGGAGGAACTGGATCTCCTCCATCATGAAGACGGAATCGTTCACGTAATACTGGAAGTAGCCGACGAGCGTCCCTTCCTCCGAAGGCGTCTCCCCGTCCTCCTCATAGAGGCGGGCGGCCGCCTGGCGCACGGCCTGCGGGGCGGCAAGATCATAGATCAGGATGATCCTGCGCGGCTCTTTTGTGAGCGCCGGCCGGATCTCGCTCACCCAGGAGGCGTAGTCCTCTTCATAGCTTAAGCCGGTCGGCGCGATCTCGTTCATATTGCCGTAAAGCAGCCGGAACAGCCGAGGCAGATAGTCCTCCGCGCGCTCTTTTTCAAGAAACTGAAACTGTATGTCCATCTCTCTGTTCCTGCCGTCCTTATGCGTTGTCCGCGAAAGCCTTCAGGAAATAGTACATGGAGCGGGAGCCCGCGTCCACGTAGCCGATCGCCCGTTCGCCCAGATTCCGCGCCCGGCCGAGCTTCGGGATCATGTTCCGGGTCGCTTCCGAGCCTTCATAGGCTTTTTCGGCCGCCGCTTCGAGCGCTTCCTTCACGTCCTCCGTCTCCGCGTTCTTCAGCGCTTCCACGAAGGGATAGAACGCGTCCACCATCGTGCAGTCGCCGGGCTTCGCGCCGCCGAGGTCCTGCACGGAAAGCAGGCCTTTTTCAAACATCTCCGCAAGATCGCGGACGCCGAGTTCTTCTTTTCCCGTGATCGCGGTGCCGAAGCCTAAGAACATCGAAGCGATGATCGGGCCGATCGCGCCGCCCGTCGTATCGGCGAGCTCCATGCCCGCGCTGATCATCAGGGCGCTCATGTTCTCCGGCTGATCCTGTTCGATCCCCTTCTTCACCCGCTGGTAGCCCTTCCGGACCGTGACGCCGTGGTCGCCGTCCCCGACAAAGGAGTCCAGCGCACAGAGCTCCGTCTCCCGCGCGATGATATCGTCCGCCGCGGCAAGCACCGCGCGCTTCATATCTTCATATTTCATAGGATGCCTCTTTCTTACATTTCCGGATACAGGCCCTTCGGCATCGGGGTCGTCATCCACTTTTTGATCTCGTCGTCCGGGTGGCCGATCACCATGATAAAACCGCCGAGTTCCTGCGTTCCGGAATTCCGGACGTTCGAACGCCAGAACTTGAGGCCCTTCTCCAGTACCAGGTATTCGTAGACGTCCTTGTAGAGGATGTCGAGCTCGGTCCAGGTCATACCGCCGAGGCCGTTCAGGCTGAAGCAGATCTCCTCGCCCCGTTCGACGGGCATGTCTTCGAGCAGGATGTCCGAGACCATCCGCGCAAGCTCCCGGCTCCGCGGCAGTTTGATGCGGTTCCCGCTCGACTCGCCGTGTACGCCGATGCCCATTTCGATCTCGTCTTCCGGCATCTCCATGATCGGCAGGCCGGAGACCGGATGGATCGCGCTGCGGATGCCGACG
>CADBQM010000361.1 GCA_902796795.1 uncultured Eubacteriales bacterium | reverse complement strand
GAGCTGCTTCAGAGCAACGAGGCTTACCGCGAGATCTACGAATCACAGATGGAAGCAAAGGAGGGCAGATAAATGGCAAGATCCATCCTTGAGCTTCAGAAAAGATACAACAGTTCCAAGCACCAGAACCAGCAGGGCGGCGGTCCGGGCGCGCGTTTCCAGCGCGCGAGCGGCAAGCCGAAGAATGCCCGTGTGACGATCAGCAGGCTGCTCTCCTACATGAAGGGCTACGGCGGGCGTTTTATCCTGGTACTGGTCTGCATGCTGATGACCACCCTGACCTCGCTCGTCGGCTCCTATTTCATGGCGCCGATCATCGACCGGCTGACGCTTGCCGTCGTTCCGGACGCGAAGATCAACATGTCCCCGATCGAAAAGATCGCCGACCGCGTGATCCTTTCGCTGCTCGGCAAGGCCGGCCAGTCACCGGACAGCATCATGCCCTATATCGTGATCGCCTGCATCCTGCTCGGCAGCATCTATCTTGTCGGCCTGCTGCTTTCCTATACCCAGGCCCGCCTGATGCTGACGATCTCCCAGAACATGATCGAAAAGCTCCGCAACGACCTGTTCAACAAGCTGCAGCGGCTGCCGGTCCGTTTCTTCGATTCGCATCCGACAGGCGAAGTGATGTCGCGTTTCACGAACGACGTCGACAACGTCGAGACGATGATCAACAACTCGCTGACCTCCGTGATCTCCGGTACGGTCACGCTGATCGGCACCTTTGTCTTCATGCTGACGACGAGCTGGGTGCTGACGCTCGTCACGGTCGCCTTCATCCCGCTCTTTATGATGGGCGGCGGCGCGATCGGCAAACGGAGCCGGAAGTACTATTCCGCGCAGCAGGCGGCGCTCGGCGCGGTCAACGGTTACATGGAAGAGACCGTGACCGGGCAGAAGGTCGTCAAGGTCTTCAACCATGAGGATACCTGTGTCGAGGAGTTCAATCTCCTGAACGACGATATGCGCGACAAGCAGTTCAACGCGAACTTCTGGGGCGGCGTTATGGGACCGCTGATGGGCAATATGTCCAACATCTCCTATGCGGTGACCGTCGGCATCGGCGGCGTGCTGCTCGTTTTCGGCGCGATGACGCCCGGCGGCCTGACTGTCTTTGCCAACTATTCGCGCCAGTTCTCGATGCCGATCAATATGATCTCCCAGCAGATGGCGACGGTCTTCGCGGCGCTCGCCGGTGCGGAACGTGTCTTTGACGTCATGGATACGGAACCGGAGATCAAGGATCCGGAAGACGCGGCGGAGATCACGGAACTCAAAGGCCACGTGGTCCTGGATGACGTGAGTTTCGGCTACGTGCCGGAGAAGACGGTTCTGAAGCACATCAGCCTGTACGCGAAGCCCGGCCAGAAGATCGCTTTCGTCGGTTCCACCGGCGCCGGCAAGACCACGGTCACGAACCTTCTGAACCGCTTCTACGATATCGAAGAGGGCAGTATCACGATCGACGGCATCGACATCCGCCGGATCCCGCGCGACGTCCTGCGCCGGAACATCGCAATGGTCCTGCAGGATACGCATCTCTTTACCGGGACCGTGCGCGACAACATCCGCTACGGCCGGCTCGACGCCACGGATGAGGAAGTCATCCAGGCGGCGAAGACCGCGTCCGCGCATTCCTTCATCATGCGTCTTTCCGACGGCTATGATACGATGATCGAAGGCGACGGCGCGAACCTTTCGCAGGGCCAGCGTCAGCTCCTCAACATTGCCCGCGCGGCGATCTCCAAGGCGCCGATCCTGGTACTGGACGAAGCGACGAGCTCCGTCGATACCCGTACCGAGCGTCATATCGAGCATGGTATGGACCGCCTGATGAAGAACCGCACGACCTTCGTCATCGCGCACCGTCTTTCCACGGTCCGCAACTCCAACGCGATCATGGTGCTGGAGCACGGCGAGATCATCGAGCGCGGCGACCACGACGACCTGCTGAACCTGAAAGGCCGCTACTACGAGCTTTATACCGGCGTCAAAGAGCTGGATTAAAGTTTCTTTTCACGCCCGGCATACATGGGCCTCCCGGAAACGGGGGGCCTCTTTTCATATGGAACAGGTTGTGTTATATTTAAAAAAGTGTCAGGTCCCGGAGGTAGAAAGTGGAAAACGACGAGATCAGAAAAGACCAGGTGGAGACACTGTTCTCTACACGCTATATCAGTGTTTATGACCTTCACTACGCGGCGGGAAAGCACTATTACGATGCTTCCAGGCGTAAAGCGGAGGACCTTGCCGCGGTGAAGACCGACCCGGAATTCCGGGAGATGCGCCCCGACGCGGTGACCTGTGCCGTGATCCTGAAGACGGAAGGAAAGCCGGACCGGCTGCTGCTTTCGTACGAATACCGTTATCCGGTCGGCCGTTTCGTTCTAAGCCCGCCGGCGGGCCTGATCGATCCGGAGGATGGCAGCGGGGAGGAAGCGCTGCTTTCCGCTGCGCGGCGGGAGATCCGGGAAGAGACCGGGATCCCGGTCGGGGCAGAGGACCGGGTCTTCGTGGTAAGTCCCCTCCTGTTCAGTACACCGGGGATGACGGACGAATCAAACGCCCTCGTCTGCGCGGTCGTGACGCTTCCGTCGGAAGAGATCCTTTCCCAGACGGGCGGCAGCGGCTCCGAGCGCTTTGACGGTTTTGTGCTCGCGAACCGCGAAGAAGCCATGAAGCTCCTTCAGGACGGCACGGACAGCCGGGGCATCTACTATTCCGTGTTTACCTGGGCAGTGCTGATGTTCTTTGTCAGCGGGATCCCGGGGAAAGGGTAAAAATGCATACACTGCGTATCGTGAACACCGTCGTGATGCTGGTGTTCCTCGTATGTTATTCTTATCAGTTTGTTTATATCGCCATTTCCCTGTTCGGCCAGTATAAGCCGCGCAGGCATCACAGCCGCCAGGACCGGCATTTTGCGGTGCTGATCTGTGCGCGGAACGAAGAAGCCGTGATCGGCGAACTCGTCGACAGCATCTTCCACCAGACCTACGACCCTGCGAAGATCAAGGTCTTCGTGATCGCGGACAACTGTACCGACCGCACGGCGGAGGTGGCCCGGGAAGCCGGCGCCGTCGTCTATACACGGGAAAACAAAAAGCTGATCGGCAAGGGCTACGCGATGGACGCCCTCATGAACCATATCAAAGAGGACTATCCGAAGGGTTTTGACGCCTATTTCGTCTTTGACGCGGACAACGTGCTGGCGCCGGATTATATCGAGCGGATGGACGACTGCTTCTCCGCGGGCAACGATATCGTCACCTCCTACCGGAACTCCAAAAACTACGGCGATAACTGGATCAGCGCCGGCTACGGCCTCTGGTTCCTTCGGGAGAGCCGCTACCTGAACCAGCCCCGCGAGATGATGAACAACAGCGGCGCGGTCTCCGGCACCGGCTTCATGTTCAGCCGCACGGTCGCGGACGAGCTCGGCGGCTGGCCGTTCCACATGCTGGTCGAGGATATCGAGTTCTCAATCTATGAGATCACCGAAAAGAAGCGGAAGATCGCCTACTGCCGCGAAGCGGAATTCTACGACGAGCAGCCCACAAAGTTCGGACAGTCGTTTAAGCAGCGGCTGCGCTGGGGCAGGGGCTACCTGCAGGTGATCAAGGGTTACGGCGGGAAAATGATCGCCGGAATCTTCCAGGGCAGTTTTTCCTGCTTCGATATGTCGATGTCCATCATGCCCGCGTTCATCCTGACGATCCTTTCGATCGTGACGAACGTCACGCTCGGCGTCTGGGGCGCGCTGGCCGGCGACGATCCCATGATCATGCTGAATAGCGTCTTCCAGTTGTTCCTCGGCCTTTACGTGACCGTCTATATCGTCGGCCTGATCGCCACCATCACTGAATGGAAGCACCTGCGCACAACGACGTTCAAGAAGATCCTCTATACCTTCACCTTCCCGCTCTTCATGCTGACCTACGTGCCGATCGCGGTCGTCTCGCTGTTCCGCAAGGTCCGCTGGGAGCACATCGACCACCACGTCTCCGTGAAGGGGACGGACCTGGACCGAAGCGGGAAAGACACGGGTGCAAAGAAAAGCTGAGCGAAAAGAAGACTAAATAAAAAACGGGCAGGAGCGAAAGGCTCCTGTCCGTTTTTATGTCCACTGACCGGATTACAGAAGAGAGCGGAACAGTTCCGCGATCTGTGCCTCGGAAACGTCGCGCGGATTGCCGGGACGGCAGGCGTCGTTGTAAGCGTCGCGCGCCAGCGCCGGGATATCCTCTTCCTTCACGATGCCCTGCAGGGTGGTGGGGATGCCGACGTCCTCCGCCAGCTTGCGGACGGCGTCGATCGCCGCCTGGCGGTACTCGTCCTGCGTCATCTTCTCAACACCTTCCACGCCCATGGCGATCGCGATGTCGCGGTATTTCGTGCCGGTATATTCCTTGTTGAATTCCATGGCGGTCGGCAGCAGGATCGCGCAGGCCTTGCCGTGCGGGGTGTCGTAGTATGCGGAAAGCGTATGTGCCATCGCATGGTCGACGCCGAGACCGACGTTCGAGAAGCCCATGCCGGCGACGTACTGGCCGAGCGCCATGCCTTCGCGGCCTTCCGGATCGTTCTCAACGGCCTTCCGGAGGGAACGGGCGATGATCTCGATCGCCTTGATATGGAACATGTCGGAAAGTTCCCAGGCACCGGCGGTGATATAACCTTCGATCGCGTGGGTCAGCGCATCCATGCCAGTCGCGGCGGTCAGGCCCTTCGGCATCGTGGACATCATCTCCGGGTCGACGACGGCGATCACGGGGATATCATGCACGTCGACACAGACGAATTTGCGCTTCTTTTCCACGTCGGTAATGACGTAGTTGATCGTTACTTCCGCAGCGGTACCGGCGGTCGTCGCGACTGCGATGATCGGGACGCAGGGGTTCTTGGTCGGCGCAACGCCTTCCAGGGAACGCACGTCTTCAAATTCCGGATTGGTGATGATGATGCCGATCGCCTTGGAGGTATCCATTGCGGAACCGCCGCCGATCGCGACGATCACGTCCGCTTCCGCATCCTTGAATGCCTGGACGCCGGTCTGTACGTTCTCGATCGTGGGATTGGGCTTGATATTGCTGTAAAGCGTATACGGGATGCCGGCTTCGTTCAGAAGGTCCGTGACCTTCGCCGTAACACCGAAACGGACGAGGTCCGGGTCGGAAGCGACAAAAGCTTTCTTAAAGCCTCTTGCCTTGATCTCTTCCGGGACTGCCTTGATGGCGCCTGCGCCATGGTAGGAAGTCTCGTTCAGTACGAATCTGTTCATATGGGAACTCCTCTTTGTTAAATTAACTACAAAGTAGATTATAATCATTTGCAGCCGGTTCTGCAAGCGGTGAAAATGGGCTTTGACAGACAGACAGTGCGGGATTATAATCAAGTCAACAATCCACATGGAGGGAGAAAGAATGAATCTTTTAAGTATGCTTCTCGGTTCCATGGGCTCCCAGAGCTCTGTGAATTCTCTTTCCCAGCAGACCGGCGTCGGGGCGGGCAAGCTGAAAAAACTGCTTCCCCTGCTGATCCCGATCCTGCTGCGTTATCTGACCAAGAACGCGTCCAATAAAGAAGGTGCCCAGTCCCTGCTCGGTGCGCTGACCCAGCATACCAGCAAAGAGACCGTCGCAGCCCAGATCGATGAAGTCGACCAGAAGGACGGCGAACTGATCATCAAGCACATCCTCGGCGACGATACCGAGAAGGTCGTGAATGAACTCGCGAAAGAAAGCGATATGGAGAACGAAGAGGTCGAAAAGTCCCTCTTCAGCATCGCGCCCTCGCTCCTTTCCATCCTGTCTTCCACGACGGAGAATGCGGCAAGCGCACAGAACAACAACGGTCCGGATTTCGGTTCCCTGCTGAGCCTTTTCGGCGGCGCACAGGAAGAAGTGCAGCAGGTGGAAGAAGCCCCTGCAGCGCCGAATCTCGGCCTTTTAAGCAGCCTGTTCGGCGGCGGCGCACAGCAGCAGGCCCAGCCTGAACCGCAGCCGCAGCAGCAGTCGGGCGGCGGCATCTTCAGCCTTTTCACGAACCTGTTCGGCGGCGGTATGCAGCAGCAGGCACAGCAGCAGGAGCCGGAGCTTCTGCAGCTGGATGGAGCGG